>NZ_JAPWCC010000008.1:0-75587 GCF_041433735.1 Gemella sp. 20925_1_85
AAAATAAAACAAAAAATGAGGATAGAAAAAATTTCTATCCTCATTTTTTTTATCTTTTTCTTTTGCTTCTTCGATATTGTTGAGGTTCTTCCTCATAATAGCTATTATCGTATACAGGATCTAAAGGATGAGAACCATCAATATATTGATCTTCATCATATTCTTCTTCGTAGTTTTCATAATATTCATCTTCCAAATATTCTTCATGAATCGTAGCGTTTATTTTAACGATTATCCCGAAAAGAATACTGTTAGCTATTAATGAACTTCCACCATAACTTATAAATGGCATGCTTATACCAATTACAGGAATAATACTAAGTGTTGAAAAAATATTGATGAAGAATGAGAAGCAAAAACTACAAATAGCTAATAAAATAAAGTAGTAACTGTAGTTACCTTGTTCGCATTTTTTCATTATATTGAATAATCTTAGTATAAATATAAAGAATAAAGTTAAGAAGATTGCAGCACCGATAAATCCAAAGTTTTTAGCAACTATAGAAAAGATGAAATCATTAAATTGTTCATCTATATAGTTTTTATTTTTAGCGAATGTACCTGTAAGTCCACCTAATTTAATCTCACTAAGAACTTGAGTAATTTGATAAGAATAATCAAGCTTGTAAGCTTCAGGATTTAACCACGAAAGAATACGATTAAGCTGATAAGATTTTAATCCAACTAGACTTAGAAGCCTTGGGAAATATAAGGCAGCAAGAATAATAATGGCTAGCCCAGCTATAACTACAGAGTAAATTCTGAATAATGTCTTCCCTTTATTGCAGACTAAAAAAACTAAGCCTAAGAATAAAAAGATGAAAAATAAGCCATTACCTAAGTCATTTTCTTTAGCGACCAATACGAAAGGTATTGAAATTATTAATGCTATTTTTAAAAGTTTAACAGTATCTGTATTGTCTTTAAAACTCTTTTCTTTTATCAGCATACTAATCATCGCTACTGTGGCTATTTTACCAAATTCAGATGGTTGTAGGGTGAATAATCTGAAATTGTACCAGCTACGTGCACCATTTACGATAGGAGCAAAATTATTAGGTACTAAGAATATTCCAACCAGAAGAACTAGAGCGAATAAATAGAATGCTATAGAGAATTTTTCTATATAATCTATTGGTATTTTTTGAAGTAAGTATATTATTCCAAGAC
Organism: Gemella sp. 20925_1_85; assembly: GCF_041433735.1. NCBI lineage: Bacteria > Bacillati > Bacillota > Bacilli > Caryophanales > Gemellaceae > Gemella > Gemella sp. 20925_1_85. The sequence continues at coordinate 1,171 of NZ_JAPWCC010000008.1, forward strand.
CAACAGCATAAAAAACAAATTGCTTAAGGAATAATGTAGGTGTTTTATTGTTATTATATTCAGCTAGTAATATAAATAATAAACTAGAAAAGCTAAATATAAAATAAAAAATCAATATCGATAAATTTGTTTTATTTTTTATGAAATTTAACATAAGTCAACTCCTTTGTTGTAATTATACAATATTGAAAGAATATACGCAACTTATGAGGCAATTTAAGTCAGTTTATGAGGTAAAGTAGTAGGTTACAGATTTGTAACTTTTGCAAAGAAAATTACTACAAAAGTTAGAGGAATATCCAATTTTGTAACATTTTATAACTTATATAAATATTTATAGTAAAATATAATTGTCTTATTATATTGACATTTTAGTTATTATTTAAAAAAGGAGAAAAATAAATGAAGAAAAAATTATTAACAAGTGCAGCAATTGCATCATTTTTAACTGCAGCTGGTATAGTAATACCTCAAGCAGATATTTTTGCAGCGGATACGCCAAGTACATTAGAAAATACACCACATCCAAGTACAGTTCCTAATGAGCATCCAAGTACTCATCCAAGTGAACTAGAGAAAAAAGAGAAAATCGTAACTGCTAGCAATCCTTTAGCTCTTAATAAAGTATATGAAGGTGGATGGGGTCGTCACAATATTAACAAGAAGAAAGTCGATAGTTTTGCTGAATATGTATTAAAAGATATTTCTTTAGACAACAATAAAAATTTAAATATCCAAACTTCAAGTGATGATTTATCTGTAGGTTCAGTTGAATATATAAATGAAGCGAATGGAAGTAAGTATGAACTAAATGTTAAAAAAGGAACAGTAAAAAATTCTTATCTGGCAGATACTAGTAAACTTACAGGTGGTAACTATTTATTAAATAATATTTCCCTTTCAAATAGTTTTAAAAATAATGATTTCACTGATGAGAACATTTATACTGATAGTAAAGAGGAAAATGGAGTTATTACAGGAGATGGTCCTGGAATTGATTTAAGTAGAAAAGATTTATATAAATATGATAATAAAACAAAAATAAAGAATCTAAGTGAAACTAAGTTGCCAGAATTGGGAGATAAAGATTATTTAGTATATTCAGATAAAACGCAAGTAGGTGGAAATGATGTATTAAAAGTTACAGTTAAGTATAAAAAAGGTTTAGAAAGATTTGCTGATAAAGCATTGTTAGAATATTATAGCCCTAATAAACCAGGTAGTGAAGCCGAAAGCATAACAGGAAAAGCTATGTTAGTATATCATCATAAAGCATTACCTGGGAAAATTACACTTTCTCAAATAAAAGATGGAGAAATGATTGGAGGATCTGGAAGTTTTGATGTTGATATGACTTTAGACAGTGAAGGTAATGATGTATTTTATCTTAAAAATTTCAAAAATACAGATCCAGGTCATTACTATTTAAGACAACTTCACGACTTAGATTTAACAAAAGGTGATTTAAGTAATTTTGAGTTTGATTTTAACCCATCTGGTAAATCTGTATATAGAGCTGATAAAGTTGAAGAACCAAAAGCAGAACAACCAAAAGCAGAGAAACCTAAAGTTGATGAACCAAAAATAATTAAACCAGTGGAACCAACTTTCCCGAAAGTTGAATTACCAGAGAAACCAAAAACAAAAATATTAGAACAAAAAGTTGGAGATAGAAAAGTATCAGTACATTTTGACGGTACAAAAATTCCTACGACTAACTTCTATGCAGAAGAAGTTAAAGATAAAGACGAATTAGCTGAATTAACTAAAGAATTAAAAGCTGTTAATCCAAAATATAAATTAGTTAATGTTTATGATTTAAAACTTATCGATTCTTTAGGAAATACTGTTGATTCAGTTGGATCTAAGAGAACAGTTACTTTAACTAATACAAAAGGAAAATCAGTAGTTTATTATGTATATCGTGATCAAAATAATAAATTACAATTAGAAAAATTACCAACTTATGATGGTGGTAATGGAAACATCGTTACTTTCGAAGCTGAACACTTCAGTAAATATGCTTTAGTAGAAGAGCAAACAGATGGAAAACAACCAGAAGGACCTCGTGCACCTCAACCAACTAAACTAGAAGGTGATAAAAACACAGATAGTAACTGGAATCCATTTGCTCAAGGAAAAAAAGCAAAAGAAGGCTCAACTGAAGTGAAATCTGAAGGTGGGGAAGTAGCTGCAAAACCTGTAAGCAACAGAAAAGAAGGTAAAACTTTACCTAACACAGGATTACAAACAACTTCTTATGGATTCTTAGCGGCAATCGTAGGATTATTCGGAGCTGTAGCTTTAAGAAGAAAAAATAGATAATATTTAATATTATTTTGAATAGACTATAGAGCATTAATTGTTCTGTAGTCTATTTTTTGTTGATAAGGTTAATGCTTTTTAGATTTAGTATTTAGAAGTTACAAATTTGTAACTTTTTGCCTTAATATGATATAAAAATGATGAAAATTATCAAATTTGTAATATTATATTAGTTAGTTTTGTAATTATTGTAAAATAAAATACAAAGATCAAGAAAAGAAGATAGCACAAGGTCGAGGAATATCTATGGATAACAAGTCTGAATATGGGAAAATATTTAAACAGCTGTGTTTAGAGCGAGGATTAAGGCTAAAAGAAGTGGCAGGAGATATTATTTCTACGCAAACATTAAGATGTTTCGAAGCTGATGAAATGAGTATTATATTAGTTGTTTTTGAAAAGTTGCTATTGTAATGAGGCGGAAGAGGTATGTAGAAAAATGATAGAAATATTAGATTCAATAGGTATTACCTTGAGTCATATTAAACCGACATTTGCTGTTCATACTTATATATTACTTGTCCAGATTAAACTTGCCCAAAATCAAGTTGAAGTCGTAGAATTGGTAAATAAATGCATTCGTCAAATAGATGCATCAATAGATTTATATAATAGTAAAAAAGAAATAAATAATAGAAAAGATTATGTTGAGAGGTTTCATGAACTAAACAAAACGGGGTTTGAGTTTGATTTTTAAAAGTAGTATAAATATGTGTAACTCTAGATTTCTATTAAAATCTTTAAAATCTGCTACGAATGGTGTTTTATGTCTAATTTGATATTGATAGTTACTTTTAAAAATACTTTATGATAAAATATAAGTATATTATGATTTTACGAAGGTATTATAATAATCAACTTAGAGATCTAATCCAAATATTATACGAGTGAAATACTATATTTATAAATATATTGATTGTTTAGCGTTTAATTAATATTTAGTTTAACTAGGAGAAAAGAATGAGCGAAAAAAATATGCATGGAAGAATTTTTAAAAAGCTAAGAGAGGAAAGAGGTTATAAACTAAAAGATGTTGCAGGAGATGTTATTTCTACAAGAACATTAACACGTTTTGAGGCAGATGAAACAAGTGTTTCAGTAGTAGTTTTTGAAAAATTATTAAAAAATTGTGATTTGGATTCAGTTGACTATTTAATATATTATGTCAAGAATACTGAAATAGAAACTACGGAGTTTGCAAAAAGAATGCAGGGGTATATAGAATCTGGTTCTTCAGTAGAGATAGTAAATGAATGTATGAAAGAATTAAAAAAGAGTGATATTAAATTTGCTGTAAGGTTAGATATTTTAAATTTCATGCAACTAATAGAATGGAATGGTAGAAGTGAATTATTTGAAGAAAACAAAAGAATAATTAAGGAGAAGATAGAGTCAACGAGTAAATTGGGATGGAGTGAGATACACGGACTCATAAATCTAATAAACTCAGCCTCAAGTGAGGATTATTCATGTGAGTATATTGATAGAGTTATTGAGGACTGTTTCCAAAATATTTATGATGGAAATTATCCGAATAGTTTATTTAATGGGGCATACGGTATGTTATTAATCTCTTCGTTATCATTTTTATCAAGAAATGGATACTATGAATTAGTGGAAAAGCAATGTAAAGAAACACTTATTAATTTTAATAAACTATCATCCTTATATGATAGATCAAAATATTATATTGATGTTACAGAAATATTAGCTATGGTATATTTAAGTCAAAATAAAGAAGAAGGTATAGAGCTTGCAAATAAAGTACTAAAATATCGTAATACACTTGCAGAAAGTATTAATAATCCCTTATATAAACAGAAAAGAGATATTAGTTATGAAAAATTTTGTGAAGTAAATAAAACCGGTATTGATTTTGAATTTTAGTGTATAATTAATTAGAATAAACCGTTAAAATATACGAAGAGATATTAAAAAATAAAAGTATTTTAAATATGGAGAAGAAAAATGGAGAAGAAAAATAAACATGGAAGTATTTTTAAAAAATTAAGGGAGGAAAGAGGATATAAGTCAAAGGACGTTGCAGGTGATGTTATATCTACAAGAACATTAACTCGTTTCGAGGCAGATGAAACAAGCCTACCTATCGCTACATTTGAAAAATTATTAGAAAATTGTGGTATACTTCCTATAGATTATTTAGCATATTATAATAATTATATCGAAGATGAGAATACTGAATTTTCAAGAAGAATGGATAAATATCTGCAATCAGGTTTTACAGCAAAGGTAATAAATGAATGTAAAAGAGAGCTGAAAAAGAAGGGAATTGATTTTGTAAGAAGGATATATATATTATTATTCATGATTATTTTAAATCATAGAGATGATAGTGAGTTTTTTGATGAAAATAAAAGAATAATTAAAGAAAAAATAGAGTCAACGAATAAATTAGGATGCAATGAATTGGGTTTGCTGGCTATATTAATAGATATATCTTCACGAGAAGACTTTACTGTTGAGTATATTGATAGGATAATTGAAGAATGTATACATAATATTTCTACCATAGATTATCTGAGTAAATCTATATCTTTTGGGTATTGTGGGTTATTATTAGCCTTGTTAAAATTTTTATCAAGAAATGGTTACTATAGCATAGGTGAAAAGCGATGCAAAGAAGTGCTTAATTATTTAGAAAAACATCCACAGTTATTTAATTATGAGCATTTTTATTTTAAAGTTATTGGATTATTGGCAATGATATATTTGCATCAAAATAAAATAGAAGGTGTAGAACTTGCGAATAAGATGTTAAAATATAAGAATGTGGAAGTAGAAATTATAGATGACCCTTCTGTTAAAGTGATGGCTGATATTGATTATAAGGTTTTATGTAAAGCTAATAAAACAGGTATTGATTTTGAATTTTAAAAATTATATGACATCAATATAATGTATCAGTAGAGTATTTAAGATGATTAATTTTTCTTAAATACTTTTTTTGTTTTATAATGAAGTTCGTTTTGGATAAATATTAATCGGACAAATTTGTCTGATTATTTTTATTTAACCCTTATTTTTAACTATTTTTATTTCAAATCGGACAATGTTTTCTGATTATGAAAAAAGTGCTTTAATCCGTGATAAAATAAGCATACGATAACTTATAGAAATGGAGATGCTTATGAAAAATAGAAATCAACACTTATTATTAAATGAGAAACAATGTGGCTTAGGTATGTACTTATTTGGATTAAGCATACTAGGGGAATTATCTGATAATTTTACAAAGGAGAGTAATTTCGTAGAAAATATAGTAGAAGATCAAGGTGAAAATATTCAACGTGACGCACATGACACTCAAAAGATAACGCTACTAAAATGTAATAAGTGTCATAGTGACAAAAATGACCTTGTTGATTACAAGAAAAAAGAGATCTCGACTGTAGTAGGATTATTGTCAGTGTTTAATTAGTCAAATTTATCAAATTTGTAAGTTTTCGATGAGTTTTAGTATAAAAATGATGGGAAATTATCAAATTTGTAATATTATATAAGATGGTTTTATTATTATTGTAAAATAGTATTGTAGATAAGGAATTGAAAGAAAATATTGGATGGAGGAAATTTATGACAAATAAATCAATTCATGGGAAGGTGTTTAAAGAGTTAAGACTTGAACGTGGAGTGAAATTAAAAGATGCCGCTGGTGAAGTAATTTCTGCACAAACCCTAAGAAGATTTGAAGCGGATGAGACGAGTGTATCGCTTGTAGTGTTTGAAAAACTGCTTGGAAGTCTTGGGATAGGATATATTGAATATTTAACAGAATTACTTCCTAGATTAGAATCTGATTATAAGGAATTGACAATTGACGTACTAAAATTCGCTAGAGTTGGTAATTATTCCGGTATGATGACTCATCTAGTTAGAAAGTTAAAAGATGATAAAATTACTTTATCCGAGAGATTATTTATTGCAGTTATGATTACGGGATATTCAGGGATACTTCCAGAAAAATTCAAGGAAAATAATAAGATTCTTTTAGAGTATTTCCAAGGGATTGAAATGCTAAGCTTGAATGAAAAAGCAGCTCTAAATGGGATAATTACTACTAGTAGTACAAAAGAGATACCGTTAGAATTTGTAAGAAGGACTATAGCGGACAGTCTAGGTTATAATCCAGATGTTGAAGGGATAAACATAATTTCTACAATTATCACATTTAGAGTATTACATAGTAGTATTGGATTTTTGTTAAGAAGTGGAAATTGTAATGAAGCTGAAGAAGTATGTAAAAAAGTAATTGAAATATTAGATTTAATAGATATTACATTAAGTCATATCAAACCAACATTTGCTGTTCATACATATATACTACTTGCTCAGATAAAACTTGCTCAAAATAAAGTTGAAGGTGTTGAGTTAGCGAATAAATGTATTAGACAAATCGATGCTTCAATAGACTTATATAATAGTACTAAAGAAATAAATAACAGAAAAGATTATGTTGACAGATTCTATGAATTAAACAAAACTGGAGTCGAATTTGATTTCTAAATGAATATTAAATATTTAAAGAGTTACGTTAGTAAGTAATTAACTACTATCTAACTCTTTTTTATTTGTTTACCACATGTCACACTACTAAAAAACAACGATTTATGCTAAAATTATATATGTTATAAATACATGGAAGAAATAAAGAGAAAGGAACTTTTGAGATGAAATATACTCCAATGATAGAACAATATCTGAAGATAAAAAAAGATTATCAGGACATGTTTTTATTTTACCGTCTTGGTGATTTTTATGAGATGTTCTTTGAAGATGCGACTAGAGCCTCAAAAATATTAGAAATAACCTTAACTGCTCGTGATGGAGGAGCTGAAAAAATTCCTATGTGTGGAGTTCCATTTCATTCATCAGCAACTTACATTGATACTTTAGTAAATAATGGATATAAAGTAGCTATATGCGAACAAGTTTCAGAACCTGGTCAAGGAAAAATCGTAGAACGTAAAGTAGTTCAAGTAATCACACCAGGGACGTATATGAACTACAAAAATTACGATGAGAATAATTACCTTGGTAGTGCATATGTGAAGGATAATAATATATACTTCGCATTTTGTGATATTATGACTGGTGATAGCCGTTGTACTGTACTTAAAAATATGACTGACCTACAAGATGAGGTACTAAAAAATAATATTAAAGAAGTAATTAGCATAAAAGATCAAGAGTTGGATATCAGTGCTTATATTACTGAAGTTGAATTGAATAATGATATTACTAAGGAAAAAACAAGTAATCTAACTGACAACAATCTACGTGTAGCATGTGATGTTCTTTTAGATTATATAGAAAAAACTCAAAATAAAGATATTTCAAGCCTTAAAGATTTTGAAGTTTACTTTAAAGATAAGTTTGTTTATATGACAAACTATTCGTTAAAAAACTTAGAAGTTACTCAAAACATGGCTAATGGTGGGAAAAAAGGTTCTCTTCTTAGCATTGTAGATAAAACATCAACAGCTGCAGGTTCAAGAAAATTAAAAAAATGGTTAGAAAATCCATTGTTAGATCTTAAAGAAATTAAAAAACGTCAGGAAATCGTAGAAGATTTTACTAAACATTATTTTGAAAAAGCTGATGTGAAAACTAGTTTGAAAGAAGTATATGATCTTGAGAGAATTTCTACAAAAGTTTCTTATAATATTGTAAGTCCTAAGGAATTATTGAATCTAAAGAAAACACTGGCTCAAATACCAGAAATTAAGAAGTTGTTATTAGGATTTGAATCTAACAAATTAAAAGATATCGCAGAGAATATTGATGAATTAACAGATTTATACGACTATCTTGAAGCGACAATCCATGAAGAAGCTGGTCAAACAGTTAAAGAGGGTAATGTAATTAAATTAGGCTTTAATGAAGAGTTAGATAGTTATAAAAATGCTAGTAAGAATGGAAATAGAATATTACTAGAAATCGAAGAACGTGAAAAAGAGAGAACTGGAGTTAAAAATCTAAAAGTTGGATACAATAAGATATTCGGTTACTTTATCGAAGTATCTAAAGTAGGGCTTAAGACTATAGATCCAACAGAACTAGGTTATCATAGGAAACAAACTCTTTCTAACTGTGAGAGATTCGTATCTGAAGAACTGAAAAAAGTTGAAGAACATATTGTGAATTCTAAGACAAAAATCGAAGAGTTAGAATTACAATTATTCCAAGAAGTTAAGACGAAGATTCATAATTATATAGTAAGGTTACAAAGAGTTGCGAATACTCTAAGTGATATTGATGTGTTCGTTTCATTATCTGATGTAGCGGAAGAATATGGTTATGTAAAACCTGAATTCAATGATAATAATATTATTGATATTGTTGATGGGCGTCATCCAATTGTTGAGAGAAATGTAAGTGCTGATAGTTATATTAGTAATGATTGTAAAGTGGATAAAGATAATAATATCTTGCTTATTACAGGGCCGAATATGTCTGGTAAATCTACTTATATGAGACAACTTGCTCTAATAGTGATTCTTGCCCAAATTGGATCATTCGTGCCAGCGACTTCTGCGAATTTACCGATTTTCGATAAAATATTTACGAGAATAGGTGCGAGCGATGATCTGGCTGGTGGTAAATCAACGTTTATGGTTGAGATGATTGAAGCGAAGAATGCTTTAGTCGAATCTACTGCAAATTCATTATTAATTTTTGATGAGATTGGGCGTGGAACATCGACATATGATGGTATTGCCTTAGCTCAATCGATATTAGAATACATTAATAATACTATCAAATGTAAAACATTATTCTCAACTCACTATCATGAGCTTACAAAATTGGAAAATATTACCCAGGGAATAAAGAATATTCACGTTTCTGCAAAAGAAGATCATGGGAAATTAATTTTCTTATACAAAATTAATGAAGGACCTATTGAGAAGAGTTATGGTATACATGTTGCCCAACTTGCTCATCTACCAGAAGATGTTATCGTAGGTGCTAATAAAATCCTAAGAGAATTAGAAAGTGGTAATAAAGGTAGTGAAGACCTTGTTGATAATGCTAGATATAACAAAGTATTATTAAATGATGCTTCATCACAAGAATCTGAAGAAAAACTAAGAGAAAAAATACGTCAAGAACTTGAAAAAGAATATAGTAGCAGAGTAGTTAAAGAAGATGTTGTAAAAGTAGACGAAGAAGCATTAAGATTACAACTACGCTCTGAACTTGAAAAAGAACTTAAAGAAGAATTAGAGAAAACTATTAGAAAACAACTAAAAGCTGAAGAGAAATCGAAGAAAAATTATGCGAAATTACAATTGGATTTCGATGGTGATAATGATAAATTTGATGAAATCAAAAAGCAATTAGAGAGTGTAAACTTTTTAGAAACAACTCCAATGCAGGCATTCAATCTTCTTTATGAATTACAACGAAAAATAAGTGAGGATGTGAAATAAATTAAATGGGAAAAATAAATATATTATCTGCAGAATTATCAAATAAAATAGCGGCGGGAGAAGTTGTCGAAAGACCTTCTTCTGTTGTTAAAGAGCTTGTAGAAAACTCTATCGATGCAGGAAGTACTAATATCAAAATTATAATTAAAGAATTTGGTATTCAACAAATTAGAATTATTGATAATGGTAGTGGTATTTCTAATGATGATTTGGCACGTGCGTTTTTACGTCATGCGACTAGTAAAATAAGTGCTGACTATGATTTATTTCACATAGAAACTCTAGGTTTTAGAGGTGAGGCATTAGCGAGTATCTCATCGGTTAGTAAAGTAGTAATTAAGAGTTGTGCAGGTGAAGCGCAAGGGAAGATGTTAGTTCTTGAAGGTGGTAAAGTAGTTTCTGAGGAATACTATGCACCTATTAAGGGGACTGATTTAAGTGTGGAGAATTTATTTTATAATACACCAGCAAGATTGAAATATCTACGCAATCCTCACACAGAACAAGCTAATATTACTAATATTATTCATAAATTTGCTCTGTCTTATCCTAATGTAGCTTTCGAACTACATGTAGACGGAAAGATTACTTTTAAAACTTATGGTGATGGTGATGTTCATAAGATTTTATCTAAAATCTATAATATGGGTGTCGCTAGAAATATGATTGAATTTAGTGGAAGTAATGATGATTACAAAGTATTTGGTTATATTTCTGTACCAGAAGAGACGAGGGCTAGTAAGAATTATATAAATATTTTCATTAATGGGCGTTATATTAAAAATTATGGAATTCAAAATGCTATAATCGAGGCTTACGGAACGCTATTAATGATAAATAGGTATCCATTATGTGTTATTAATATCGAGATGGATCCAATTTTATTAGATGTTAATGTGCACCCAACTAAACAAGAAGTGAGATTATCGAAAGAAGCGGAATTAATACGTCTAATCAAAGAAGTTATCGCTGAAAGATTAAGTAATTATACATATATTCCACAAGGAATGAATAATGTTCTTACTAAAAAAGAAAAAGCGAAAATCGAAAAAATAAATTTCTTAGATGAACTAGATAATAAATTTGGAGATGTAGAAGACAAGAATATTTTTTCAGAAGAGAAAAAAGAACCTGAAGTTGATTTAGAAGTTGAACGTAGTTTTTCTGATAATCAAGAAGAATTTACAAGTCATGTTATTCAGGAAGATGAACTTCTTTTTGGAGGAGACTTGTTAACTAATTCTCGTGAAGAAATAACTCCAGTACAAAGTAAAGAAAACACGTTTAATCAAAGAAGTAAAACTCAGAGAATTAAGAGTGATTTACCGGATTTAAGTTATAGTTCACATCCTCGTGATAATAGAAATAAGTTTGGTGATAAACCTACTAAAAAAGAAATCGAGAATTTTATGAATTTCTCTAAAAAAGAAGATAACTCGAGTTATGATGATCGTACAGAAGAAGTAGTTTCTAATGTAGTAAAAGATGATAGTCACTTTAATGAAATCAAAGATGCGAAAATCGTTCAAGATGATGATACAAAAGTTAGAACTCTACCAGACTTAAAAGTATTGGCACAAATCTTTAAAACATATATCTTATCAGAAGCGGATAATAAGCTATTTCTAATAGATCAGCACGCTGCTGCAGAAAGATATAATTATGAGAAACTGCAACGTGAATTTATAGAAAGAAAGAACTATAAAAAACAAATGTTAATACCGCTTATGTTTGATTTTTCTGTAGATGAAGCGGCTGAAGTTCGTAATAATTTGGATAAATTTGATGAACTTGGTATTGTATTTGAGGAGTTTGGAGATAATTCTTATGTTGTTCGTGAGTTTCCTGGTTGGATAGAAGAAGATGAAGAGCAAATGATAAAAATTATTGTTGAGAAAGTTCTAAAAAATAATAATATAACATTTAATGAATTAAGAAATGATGCAATTGCGATGGCGAGTTGTAAAATGTCTATAAAAGCAAATCAAGTACTTACTGATGTCGAGATGAATAAAGTAATAAGTGATCTTTATGAATGTAAGAATCCATTTACGTGTCCACATGGACGTCCGATAATCACAAAAATGGAGAAAAAAGATTTAGAAAAAATGTTTAAGCGTATAGTGTAGGAGGTAAGATGAAAAAAATACCTTTAATAGCGATAGTAGGACCTACTGCAGTAGGGAAAACAGCACTTAGTATAGAACTTGCAAAAGAGTTCAACTGTGAAATAATCTCTATAGATAGCGTTCAGATTTATAAAAAGTTTGATATAGGTTCTGCAAAAGTGAAAAAAGAAGAAATGGATGGGGTGATTCATCATTTAATAGATGAATTAGAACCTACTGATACTTGTTCTGTCTATGATTTTCAAAAACTTGCACGTAAGAAAATTGAAGAAATACATGGTCGAGGGAAGATGCCTTTATTAATCGGCGGAACTGGTTTTTACATGAATGCTGTTCTAAATAATTATGAGTTTACTGATCTAGAAGAAAAAACTTATGACATTGATGTTGATATGGCTAGAGAGTATCTAAAAGAAAACTATCCAGATACTTATAATGCGATTGATATAGAAAACCATCGTCGAGTAATCAATGCATATAATTATGTAATGAATGAAAAGAAATCTGTGACGACAAATAACAATGGGGATACTGTTCTTGATTGTTATAATCCATTTTTAATAGTTCTTAATACCGATAGGGAAATTCTATACAATCGTATTAATAAGCGAGTTGAGATAATGTTCGAAGAAGGACTTGAACAAGAAATCAGAGGTATTATCGACGAGTATGGACTAGAACTACAAGCTCTAGGAGCAATAGGATATAAGGAGATGATTCCGTATCTTAATGGTAATGTTTCTAAAGAAGATACTATTGCAGCTATTTCTCAGAATTCACGCCGTTATGCAAAACGTCAGTTAACGTGGTTTAGAAATAAAATGGATGGAACTTGGTATGATACTGCCAGTAAGGAACTATTGTCAGATGTAATAAGAGACATCAAAGAGAAGTTTAAGTAAAAATATTATAGACGATCGTCTAAGGCTTGAAAAGTGATTTTTCAAGCCTTTTTTAAATTTATAACAAGATAAAATTTATTATATAATAGATTTTATTTTAGTTTTTAGAAAATATATCAGGAAATTTAAAAATATTTTAGTAGGATTTCTAATTTAACTAGAGTTTTTATTAGTTATGTGCTAAACTAGTAATACTAAAAATTCTCAGGAAGTAGGAGGAGAAGATGAATTCATTTAAATATCTTAAGCCGAAGTTATTTAGTGTAATGAAAAATTATACAAAGGAACAATGCTTAAAAGATATAATTGCTGGTTTGATAGTAGCTGTTATAGCATTGCCTTTATCGATTGCTTTGGCGATTGCATCTGGGGTGAATCCAGAACAAGGTCTTTATACTGCGATTATAGCAGGTTTTTTTATTTCATTTTTAGGTGGGAGTAGGGTTCAGATTGGTGGACCTACAGCTGCTTTTGTCGTTATTATTTATGGAATTATAGCTGAACATGGAATTGCAGGATTAACCGTAGCAACACTTATGGCAGGAGTTATGTTGATTCTGATGGGGCTATTTCACTTTGGTGACTTAATTAAGTTCATTCCTAAAACAATTACTATTGGATTTACACTAGGAATTGCTATGGGAATAGTAGTTGGTCAGGTTAAAGATTTCCTAGGATTAAGTATGGGAGCAGTTCCTGCAGAGTTTGTTGGGAAATTAGTAGCTTATGGTCATAATATAAAAAGTATTAGTTTTGTCACTTTAGCGATAGGATTACTTGCAATACTAATTCAAATATTTTGGCCAAAGGTATCTAAGAAAATACCGGGTTCTTTAATCGCAATATTGGTTACAACATTTTTAGTAGCTATTTTCAAATTACCGGTTAAAACTATTGGTGATTTATATACGATTAAAGCTGGGCTTCCTAGCTTTACAATGCCTACAATTTCATTTTCACTAATTAGAGAAATGATTTTACCAGCATTTACAATCGCGATATTAGCCGCTATAGAATCACTATTATCTGCTGTAGTATCTGATGGTATGACAGGAAGCAAGCATAAATCTAATGCAGAATTAGTTGCCCAAGGTGTAGGGAACTTTATGTCGGCACTTTTTGGAGGAATACCTGCAACAGGTGCAATTGCGAGAACGGCAGCTAACGTAAAAAATGGTGGAAGAACGCCAGTAGCTGGAATGGTTCACGCATTTACTTTATTACTAATACTATTATTTTTAATGCCATATGCATCGTATATTCCGATGAGTTGCTTGGCTGCGATATTAATAATTGTGGGATATAATATGAGTGGTTGGCGTATTTGTGTACGTATGGTGAAAACTGCGCCTAAGAGTGATGTTGCTGTGTTAATTATCACGTTCTTGTTAACTCTATTCTTTGACTTAGTAATTGCGATAGAATTCGGTATGGTATTAGCTGCATTCTTATTCTTAAAACGTATGTCTGACATTGCAGAAGTTAGGCAATGGACTTACAAAGGCTCATCTGATGATGATAAACTGTCAGAAGAAGTTGATCTGAAATATGTTCCTAAAAATACTATTGTTTATGAAATTTTTGGAGCATTATTCTTCGGAGCAGCTAACGTATTTACTAACTTTGAACATGGAGAAGGAAAGAATGTTCTGATAATAAGAATGCGTAATGTTCCTGTTATGGACATTTCGGGATTAGAAGTATTAGAAGAAATATTGGAAACTTGTAAGAAACGTGGTTTAACATTAATACTTTCGCATGTAAATGAACAGCCTTATCATGTTATGGAAAAGGCTGGTTTTATAGAAAAAATAGGTAAAGAAAATATATGTGAGAATATCGATGCATCTTTAGAAAGAGCGGAGAAGTTAGGTGAAATTTAAATTTATATAGTTTAGTTTATGTAAAAGTAACTTCCTTGGAATTTATAATTAAAATTCCAAGGAAGTTTTTTTATAAATTAAAAGGATATTATTTAAGAAAAAAATTTATTCGAGAATAGATAGCTGGATTTTTATTTTAGATTATTAATAGACGTAGTTGTGTAAATTTTTTGTAAGTAATAAATTATAATCTGGAAGTCACAATTATCTACTTTATTAAGGATAAACAATATCTTCGTTAAGTATTATTTTTAACTTCTATTACTTTTGTAACTTATATTATTTTTGTTAAATTTATATTAGTTTAAGTTTTTAATCATAAATTATATTTTTTTGAATTTCTTAAAAGATATATATCTTTTTTTGTTAATTTATTATCTAAGTACTTAATTATAAATATTTTAATAGGAGATATCACCAAGATATTCTTAGATAGAAATTGTATAGAATGTGGAGGTAAGAGAAAAAATAAGTAATTTATTATGTAACTAATATTAAATTATATTTCAATTAAAATCATAAAACAGCTCTATTTTTAAAAAACTAACATATAATAATTTTTATAATTTAAATACATATGTAAGTTTTCAGAAAGTTAATGTAACAATATTTATTAAATTTCAAACGTAAAAATATATCATTTATTAGGAAAAAATATTTGTTTACTTTTAATTCGTGTGTTAAACTATATTAGGAAAGTTCTATTTTCACGGGAATGTAAGGAGGAGAGAATTACGTGATAGGAAAAAACAACCAAAATTTAAAAAATAAAAAAGAAGGAGTAAAAATAGAAAGTTATTCAATTAAAAAATTTAAAGTTGGAGCAGCTTCTGTCGTTATAGGTGCTAGTATATTTTTTGGAGCTACAGGGATAGCTAAAGCAGGTGAAAAGATAGAAAAAAATTCTGAAGTTGAAAAATTAGAAAATACTAAAAAAAGCAACATAGAAGATAATAGTAATGAAAAGTTAGATGTTCCAAATAAACAAGTATCCCCTCAAAAAGAAGAGATTGAATCTATAAAAAAAGAGGACTCAGTAACTAATAGCATAGCAACTGCTAATATAGGAGCTAAAGAAGAAAAACAAATTGAAAAACAAACAGAAAAACAGATTTTAGATAAAACACAATTACAAAACAATATAACACAAGTCGAAGATCTGTTAGAAAAAATAAATAAAGAGAAAGCTTCTGCTTCTACATTATCTGCAATAAGAATAGATTTAGAGAATGCAAAGAGTGCAATTAATAATAATGAGTTGACGCAAGCTGATATCAATACACTAGCTAAGAAACTTAGTGAAAAGATAATTATTTTATCATCAATACCTAAAGCTAATGCCCCTGAAAAAATAGTAAAAGAAGGAAAAAATACGATTGCTAATTCAGGAAAAAGGGATTCACGTAATGGTGGCAGCATGGGAGAAGGCACTCAGTTTAGAGCGAATACTCAAATAAATTCTGGAGCCTTGACAAATATAAAGCACTATGCATCAACTAATAGTGGGACAAGAAATGGTGATCCTAATTTTACGGAGAACAAAACAGTCGTTAAAGCATATTATCAAAAAGATTCTGAAGGTAAATGGATTGTTTATGATGTATTCTTTAATAATGATGGAAGAAGGATGGCCAGCAATGGACCTAACCAAGCTCAACATTATTACTTCCAACCGCCGTTTAATATTATGGACCCAAATAATGTAGTTAGAGACTTGAGATTTACACGTTATCAAAATGTTGGTGGAAGTAGACTTTCTGATGGATTCCAAGGGTTTAAAGAGTATGGAAATACAGCCTACATTTCAGATGTATGGCGTCAGAATTATCGTATTTTTAACAATGATAGTGGAACATTTTATGACCCTAATTCTGGAGTAGCACGTGCGAATCAAAAAGAGCAAGTATTTAAAAATAATGCTAATGATTCAGATTTGGATGCCATTGTTAGAAAGAAAGATGGTCAATATACAGGTGGTGTTACTTATAGTTTAGGTCTTGAAGTAAAACAAAGCAATTTCGACTATGCCGTTCATATGCATGCTAAGGTTAAATTAAAAGATAGTGTGACTGATAGTGAGGCGAAGGAATATGGTAGAGTATTTGCAGCTACTGTTAACGCAAGAACAAAGGAATCTTATATTGTAGGTGTAAGAGGAACTCGTTTAACAACAGAGACAGATGCACAACTAAATCCAATTCAAGGAAGTACGCATGAAAAAACAGTAGGAGATTCTTTACCAAATCCAGACAATCCAGTTACTGCAAAATATATTACTCGAAAAGGTGGGGGAGAATTACCTGATAGAATTAGTTGGAGTTGGAAAAATAATGTTAAGCCAAGTACGACTGAAGCAGGGGTATTTAAATATACAGCTATTGCAACTTATCAAGATGGTTCAAAATCAGATGCGGCAAACTCAGGTTCAGACGGGACTGTGACATTAAAAGTCAAACCTATTAAACCGACAATTACAGCTAATGATGTAGTGCATAAAAAAGGTCTAACAAATCAAACGATCACAGTAAATGTTGGTACTGGAGTTAGAGTAGGATCTACGGTTACTCTGTATGAAGGTACTAAAGTCATTGGAACAGGAACAACAAATGGTACTACTGCAACGATTACAGTTGCAGGTCCGTTGACAGGAAATCCAATTACGGCTGAAACAACTGTAAATAATAATGGAAAAGTAACTTCTGATAGAAGTAATCCTGTAACACCGACAGATGCGCCGGATAACCAAGCACCAACTGTTAAGATGACAAATCCGACTGATGGAAACAGAGAAGTAGTTTTAACAAATAATGAGTCAACTTCACCAGTTACTCGTATTTATAGAGGTGCAACTTTAAATGTTCCGTTAACAATGTATGATAATGATCCTAGAGGTAAAGTAAACTTAAAATATGAAAGTGGATTACCTAAAGGTGTTACATTTAATAATGGAGCAACTCTTTCAAAAACTGGGGCTATAGAGTCAAAACCAGGAACAACTAATGTTACAGGGAAAGTTGCGCCTGATGCGAAGCTAGGGAAACAAACTGCTACTTTCAAAGTATCTGATGACCAAGGTGGTAATGTTGAAAGTGGGAATAAAGCTACTGTTAAATTTAGAACAGAAGTTGTGGATTTAGCTTTCAAAGAAGGTAAAGGAGAAGTAAACCAAGACGGTAAGCTTGTTGTAAAAACTTCTAAAGGAACTTCTTATACAGATTCACATGATTTCATTACGACAACTGATGGAAAAGATGTTGGTGATCAATTCTTCGCTGGAGGAATGAAATTCAGATTTATAGATTCAAATGGCACTACTACTGGTAAAGTTACGTTAAATACGCCTGGGAAGCATATTGTAAAAGCAGCGGCTTATTTCCCAGAAAATTATGCAGGGACAAATGGTGTTGAAAAAGTTACGAATTCTACCCCTGGAAAAGACAGCGAAATTTTGAATAGAGCATTTCTATATAAAAATATAGAATTTCAAGTAAAACCAACAGCACCGACAGTAACTTCAGAGAATAATGGCGATGTTACAGTAACACCAGTGAATGAAGAAAATGTAAATACATTTAATTTTACTTATAACGAACCTAACAATTCTTCAAGAAAAATTACAGCTACAAAAACAGGAAATGGATGGACATTAAATAATGCTCCTGAAGATGGTGTAACGATTGATAGAGTTACAGGAAAAGTAACAATTAAAGATAGAGCAATAAAAGATTCAAATCCTATTATTGCTAAATCTGAAACAAGTGACCATGTAGAAAGTGATCCAGTAACAGTAGAGTCAAAAGTAGGGGATAAGATACCACCTAAATTTGCATTTGATGAAAACAATACAATCGTTGAAAATGGATTCCGTACCGTTTATGTTACTCCAACGGAAAGTAACAATTTTAAAATAGGAACTGTTACAGATAATTCTAATAAGTTAATTGAATCAAGATTATCGTCTAAAGATGACAAATTGAATGATTTGGATTATGGATTGTCTTATGAAGGAAAATTATTGAAGACAAATAATGGGCCAGAACTAACAGCACCAAAAGATATTATGGTTACTGGAACTCTTGATAAAACTAATAAGTCTGATCGTGGTAATAAATGGACTAATGGTAAAGAAATTGTTACAAGATATTATGTAGCAACAGATGCTGCAGGAAATGAGTTAAGAAATCAAGATAATATTGCTTCTAATCCAACTCGTGTAGTATTTAAAGTATTAACACAAGCGGAAAAATATGTTCCAACAGTAGGAACACAACTGCTTGATAAAGATGTTACAGGTAAAGGTGCAAAGCTTAGTGATGCAGAATTTAATGCCATGAAGCCTAAGTTAAATCTTAATTTTACAACAACTCGTGGTGAAGTGAAAATTAATAGTAAGACAAAAGATTTAGAACTTACGATGAAAGATCAAGGAGAAATTAAGAAAAAACCAGATGGAACGTATTATATTAATGCGACGATTAAGTATCCTGACCTTTCTACTGAAGATATCGAAATTCCGGTTGGTAAATCTGATACAACAGCACCAAAAGTAACGATTAATGGTAAAGAATTATCAGAAACAGCAACGGATTATTCATATGTAGTATTCAAGGGATCTACATTTAATCCAACCTTTAAAGTTAGTGATGATAAAAATAAAGTCACAAATATAAGCGTAACAGGTCTTCCAAGTGGTGTGAAGTTTGAAAAATCAGGGAACTGGTCTAAAGATGGTGCAGATGTACAAGTAGAAGGAAATAACATCACTGCAACTAATAATGCTGGATTAGGAGATCATGAAGCAAGTATAGTTGTTAAAGACTCACTAAACAACGAAAAGACTTATAAATTCAAATATAAGGTTGTAGATGTTGAAGTAAAAGAAACGCCGAAAACTGTTCCGTTAAATACACAATTAGGAGATTCGCATCATTATGTAAAATTAGTAGATGGAACAAATGCTAATGGTGACGATAAATATTATCCAGATGGTATGTCATTTAAATGGAAGAAGGGAACATCTGAAGTTCCGAATGGAACAGAATTAAGTAAACCTGGAGTCGTGACAGATTACAAACCAGAAGTGAAATTTAAAGCGGGTGCAGGATTCTATACAAAAAATATTGCCGGTAAGGAAGTTAAAATTTACACACCTGCTACAATTGAAAAAGAGCAAATATTCCGTGTTAAGCCAACAGCTCCAACAATTACACCTAAAGATAACGGAGATGTTACAGTAACACCTGTAAGTGAAGAAAATGTTAATACACTGGACTTTACTTATAAACATCCGAATGATAGTACGATTCATATTACTGCTACAAAAAATGGAAATAAATGGTCGTTATCAAGCAATACTCCTGGAGATGGAGTAACAATTGATGAAAATACGGGTGTAGTAACGATTAAAGATCGTGCAATTAAAGATATAGCTGAAGTAACTGCTAAATCGATCACTAAGGACAGCGTAGATAGTGATACCACAACAGCTAATTCTAAAGAAGGAGATAAAGAAGCACCAAAATTTGAATTTACTCCTGATGGAAAAGAAATAAAAGTTGAGAATAATGGAGAACAAGTAGTATATGTAACACCAACAGAAGAGACAAATCTTAATATTGGTAGAGTAACCGATGATTCTAATAAACTAACAGAGGTTAGATTATCTACAAAAGATAATAAAATATTCAGTTTAGGATTGGGTGACGGCTTATCTTATAATGAAGTTGTTCGTAAGAATAATACTGAAGTAGATGCTCCAAGAAATCTGACAATTTCAGGAAAATTAGGAGAATATAAGACTGGAACTACAAAATGGACTGATGATGTTGAAGTAACACGTTTTGTTGTAGCAAAAGATGCAGCAACAAATGAAATGCGAGATCAAAATGAAGTTGTAACGAATAAAACTCGTCTTAAATTAAAAATTTTAACTCAAGCAACGAAATATGATCCACAAGTTTCAACTCAGCCAATTAATGTAGATGTTACTGCCCCAGGTGCAAAAATTAGTCAAGCAGATTTCGATTCAATGAAATCAAATATTACTTTTGATTCAACACGAGGACCAGTGAAAGTGGATAATACAACAACTGGATTAAATATTGAAATGAAAGAAGCGGGGGCTATTAAACAAAATGCTAATGGTACTTATTATGTTGGTGCTACTATCACATATCCTGACCATTCAACAGAAGAAATTCAAATCCCTGTAACGAAAGCTGATGCTAATGTTCCTACAGCGACAATGGATGGTTTATTATTAACGAATGATTTAAATACTACAGCTAACTTTGTAGTATTCAAAGGTTCGAAATTTAATCCAACGTTTAAAGTGAGTGATGACAGAAATAATGTTACTAAACTAAGTGTAACGGGACTGCCAAACGGAAGCACATTTGAACAAACAGGGGATTGGGTTAGTGGTTCGAAAGTACAAGTAACAGGAGATAATCATATTGCAACAGATACTTCTACTTTAGGAGAACATGTAGGAAGTGTAGAAGTTACAGACTCTACAGGTAATAAGGGTACTTATATGTATAAATATAAAGTAGTAGATGTCGAAGTTATCAATAGTCCGAAAAAAGTTGAATTAGGTACAAAACTTGTTGATGCAGATAATCCAAACAATGGTATTGATTCTCATGGTTTTGTAAAAGTTGTAGATAAGGAAAATGCAAGTGGTGATGATAAATATTATCCAACAGGTATGGAATTTAAATGGAAAAATAATGCAGAGGTGACAACTACTACTGAGTTTAATAAACCTGGAGTTGTGAATGATTACAAGGCATTGGTGAAATTTAAAGATGGAGAAGGATTCTATACTAAAAATATAGACGGCAAAATTGTAAAAGTATACGCACCTGCTACTATTGAAAGAAATGTTACATTCCATGTAAATCCTCCAAAACCAACCTTTAATACAGATACAGTAACTTCAACAAGTCGCACAATTAGTGGAACATTAGGTGGATTTACATCAGACGACAGAGTTGTAGAAGTACACTTAAACGATAAAGATAATACAATTTTATCAAGTAAAAAAGGACAAGTAACGATTAATGGCGATACTTGGACAGCGACATTACCAGATGGAGTTAAACTTCGTCAAAGCGAAAATAAAAACGGTGAACCAGAACAACCAGCAGCGATTACGGTAGTTAACAAAGTTGGAGATACTGAAGTTTCTAAAACTAGTGAACCTAAAGTAGTCGAAATGGGTAACTACTCACCTTCTGCGATGATTGCTGGTAGTAAGCATATTGATATTACAGTACCGCATGATGCGAAACGCGTTGAATTACGATTCCATAATAGTGCAGATACCGATACTAAACCGAATAGTATTGTCCTTGTTCGCGATGAAAATGGTGGCAATTGGAAAGTAGATCCTTCTACAGTACCGGCGGACGTTACGAATGCAAATGGTTTTGTAGATGCTATTACAAATAGTGTGAATGAAGCAAATAAAGCAGAAAACAAAGTAAGGATTACTCTAAAAGAATCAGATAATAATAAAAAAATTCTTATTAAAGAAGAAGAGGAATCAGGGGATAATACAGGAAGTTATACAAGCGGATTAGGAGTACGAGTAGATTACAAACCAGAGGCAGGTTCAGATGTAGCTCCAGCGGGAAATTGGCAGGTTATTTCAGTAACAAATGATGCTCCAGTAGTATCCTTGAAAAATGCTACAGAAGGGACAGAAGGAAATCCAAAAGTCTATGATGCAGGAACACCACTTACAGCAGAGTTATTAAAAGACTTAGTAACGGTATCTGATAATGAAGATGATCGTGTAACGGACAAACCATTTGGTACAGGAAAAGTTAATATTATTTCAGGACTTCCAAAAAATCCAACAGCAGGAGTATACGCTGTAACACTTCAACCGGTTGATAGCCAAGGAAAAGAAGGAAACCAAGTAACTGTACATGTAGTTGTAAAAGAAGAAAAACCAGCTGCTCCAATTGTTTCACAATGGCAAAACGGAAATGTGAAAGTAACACCATCAACCAATAATGGTGGAGATAAAGTAACAATTCCATTAACAGATGGAACTGTAACATTAGTGAAGAAAGATACTGGATGGGAAATTGAAACTCCTAAAGAAGGATTAGTATTCCACAATGGTTCACTAGAAATTCCTAAAGAGTTAATTGGAAATAATGTCACAGCTAAAGCGACTAAAGGAACAAATGGTTCTGCAGTTGATTCTGATGATGTGACATATACGCCTCAATCTCATATTGTAACTAAAAAAGATGTTGAAAAAGAAGTGGACTCACCATTATCAAGAGGTGATTTATCAGGAACAACAGGGGTTACAGGTGTAACGGATGGAACAGAAACGAAAGATTTCACAACTGCGAAGATTACGAGTGTAGTGGAAAAATCTCCTTTACCGAATGTAACTCCAGATAGTAGACATAAAATTCCAGTGACAATTACTTATGAAGATGGTTCAACAGAAACAACTGACGTAATTGTTAAAGTGAAACCACAAGCTCCAACAGTTACACCAAAAGAAAACGGAAGTGTAGAAATAACACCAGTATTAACTGGAGAAGGAACTACATCTATCACATATACAGGTGAAGATAATACGCCACAAACAGTAATATTGACAAAAGGTAATGATGGAACGTGGACAAGTTCAGATCCAACATTAGTTGTTGATGCAAATGGTAAAGTGACAATTCCAGCGGACAAAGTAAAAGATGGTTCACCAGTTACTGCGAAAGTGACAAGCAAGACAACAGAATTAACAAGTCAACCGTCTACAGCAACTGTTGGTAAAACGCTAGATTTCACAATAACGCCACCAGCGAATGCAACAGAAAAAGCTGAGTACACTAGTGGGGTAGTCGTAACACCAAATAAATCAAATAGTACAATTTCTGCACCAACAGTAAATGGTTTAACAGTGAATAGTGAAGGAAAAGTTACAGGAACACCAGAAATCAAAGACTGGGATGGAATAGAAGATAATCGTGATGTAACTATCAAAGTAACTGTAACTCATGAAGGTGACACACCAGTTACGAAAGATGTTATTGTCAATGTATTAAGAGATACAGATGGTGATGGAATTCCAGATAATTCAGATTCAGATGATGATAATGATGGTATTCCTGATGAACAGGATAAAAATCCAAAAGTAGCAGATAAACTAATAGGTACAGTGAATCCACCAGAACCTGTAAGAGAAAAAGCTGCCATCACACCAGTCACTGTTGTAACATCGAATAAACCAGGTTCAAAAATTACACAAGAAAATCCGGATTCAGTTAATGGTCTAACTGTTAACGATAAAGGCGAGTTAACAGGAACTCCAAAAGTAGATAATTGGGGCAAAGAGGAAGAAGAACGTGAAATAAAAATTCCTGTTAAAGTTACAAAAGAAAAAGATGGAAAAAATGGAAAAGAAACTGAGGAAATCAAGGTGGAAGTTCCGGTAACAATTCTTAGAGATACAGATGGAGATGGAATTCCAGATAAAACAGATTTAGATGATGATAATGATGGAATTACTGATGAGGAAGAGAAGAAAAATGGAACAGATCCAAAATCTCCTACATCTCAAACTCCAAGTATAGATATTACTCGTAAAGACAATGGTGATGCAATCGTAACACCAACGAAACCGGGTGGTGGAACATATCCACCAGGAACTATCGTGAAAATTCCAGGAAATAACAACACTCCAATTGAAGTTGCAATTGGAAATAACGGTTCAGGAACAGTTCCAAATGATAAACTTCCAAAAGGGGAAATTTCTGGAGAAGGAACAGTAACAGAACCGAATAAAGAACCATCAAAACCTGTGAATGTAACAACACCAGCACGTAAACCATCAACGGTAGAATTAGAACAAGATTCAAAAACAGGAGATGTTACTGTAACGCCTAAGAAACCAGATGGAACAACGTATCCACCAGGAACTAAAGTAGAAATTCCAGGTAAGAATGGGACACCTATTGTTGTAACAATAGAAGAAGGAGGAAAAGGAAAAGTTTCAAACGGTGATTTACCGGAAGATAAAACACCAGGAACTGGTAAAATCATAGAAAATGGTAAAGATCCTGAAGAAGTTAAAGTGGAAACACCGAAACGAATTGATCCAACTTTACCAGAAACAGAGGCTCCAACAGAGATTGCAATTACTCGTAAAGAAAATGGAGATGCGATTGTAACACCTAAGAAACCAGGTGGAGGAACATATCCGCCAGGAACGAAGGTTGAAATCCCAGGTGAAGATGGAACAACTATCGAAGTAACAATTGGGAATGGCGGCTCAGGAGAAGTACCAAATGATAAACTTCCAAAAGATGCTAAACCAGGAAAAGGAACAGTAACAGAACCTAATAAGAAACCATCACAACCAGTAAATGTAACAACACCAGCCCGTAAGATACCAACAGTAGAGTTGGAACAAAATCCAAAAACTGGTGATGTAATAGTAACACCTAAGAACCCAGGCGGAGGAACATACCCGCCAGGAACGATAGTAGAAATTCCAGGTAAAGATGGAAATCCAATTAGAGTAGAAATTGGACAAAATGGTAAAGGTACAGTTCCAAATAGCGAATTACCAGATGGGAAAACATCAGGTAATGCCAAGATAACAGAACCGAATAAACCTGTTGAAAATGTGCCTGTTGAAACACCAGCCCGTAAGACACCAACAGTAGAGTTGCAACAAGATCCAGATACTGGTGAAGTAACAGTAACACCTAAGAAACCAGATGGGTCAACATACCCACCAGGAACTAAGGTAGAAATTCCAGGTGAAAATGGAAATACAATCACTGTAACAATTGGAGAAGATGGTAAAGGAAAAGTTCCAAATAAAGATTTACCAGATGGTAATATCTCAGGACCAGGAACAATCACTGAGCCTGGTACAGGTAAAACTCCTGAAAAAGTGACTGTGGAAACACCAGCTCGTTTAACACCAGCATTAGTATTAGACCAAGATCCAAATACAGGAGATGTAACGGTAACACCTAAGAAACCAGATGGAACAACATATCCACCAGGAACAATAGTAGAAATTCCAGGAAAGAATGGAGTACCAATCGTGATAACAACAGGACCAGATGGGAAAGTAATTATTCCTAATAAAGACTTACCAGATGGAGAAATTCCAGGAACAGGTAAAATCACGCCACCAGGAAAACCAGCAGTTGAAGTAGAAGTGAAAACTCCGAAAAAACTAGATCCAAATACACCACAAACAGAACAACCAAATGGAATTGAAATCACAAGAAAACCAAATGGAGATGCTGTAGTAACACCTAAGAGACCAGATGGTTCAATTTATCCACCAGGAACTAAGGTGGTTATCCCGGGTGATAATAATACTCCAATTGAAGTGACAATAGGAGAGGATGGTTCAGGAATGATACCAAATGATAAACTTCCAAAAGGAGATTTACCAGGAAAAGGAACAGTAACAGAACCGAATAAGAGACCATCTAATCCAGTTGATGTAACAACGCCAGCCCGTAAGACGCCAACAGTAGAGTTGGAACAAGATCCAAGTACAGGAGATGTAACAGTAACACCTACGAAACCAGATGGAACAACATATCCACCAGGGACAATAGTAGAAATTCCAGGTGAGAATGGAAAAACAATCACTGTAACAATAGGAGAAGACGGAAAAGGTAAAGTACCGAATAAAGACTTACCAGACGGTGAAGTTCCAGGAATAGGTAAGATTACAGAACCAGGTAAACCTTCTATTGAAGTAGAAGTAACAACACCGAAGAAATTCAATCCAAATGCACCTCAAACAGAACAACCAGGTGAAATTGAAATTACAAGAAAACCAAATGGAGATGCTGTAATAACGCCTAAGAAACCAGATGGAACAACATATCAACCAGGAACGAAGGTAGTTATCCCAGGTGATAATAACACACCAATCGAAGTGATTATTGGAGATAATGGATCGGGTGAAGTACCAAATAATAAACTTCCAAAAGGAGATTTACCAGGTAAAGGAACAGTAACAGAACCGAATAAGAGACCATCTAAACCAGTTGATGTAACAACGCCGGCGCGTAAGACACCAACAGTAGAATTAGAACAAGATCCGAAAACTGGTGATGTAATGGTAACACCTAAGAAACCAGATGGAACAACATACCCACCAGGAACGAAGGTTGAAATTCCAGGTGGAAATGGTAACACCATCATTGTAACAATTGGAGAAGATGGAAAAGGTAAAGTACCAAATAGTGAATTACCAGATGGGAAAGTACCAGGAGTAGCTAAGATTACAGAGCCAGATAAACCAACAGAAGAAGTTCCAGTGGTAACA
The DNA here is from genome assembly GCF_041433735.1 of Gemella sp. 20925_1_85. Lineage (NCBI taxonomy): Bacteria > Bacillati > Bacillota > Bacilli > Caryophanales > Gemellaceae > Gemella > Gemella sp. 20925_1_85. The sequence continues at coordinate 28,195 of NZ_JAPWCC010000008.1, forward strand.
ACACCAGCTAAAATTATGATTTCAGAGAATGGTGAATTACCAATTCCTATTGATTTGCCAAAACTTATTATTACTAAGTGGATTGATGAGGATGGTAATGAGTTGAAACCAGCAGATGCTAAAAATCCAACAGAATTAGGTGAACCTAACGAAGCATATGAACATGGAGAAATTTCAGGATACGAATTCGTTAGAACTGAAATTAATACTGATGGAGATGTTATAACTCATATCTTCAGAAAAGTTACTACAATTAAACCAGAAGGTAATGAAGAAGAGCAAGGTGGAAATAACAAACCAGCAACAACAGCTAAAGTTGAAAAATCTACAAAACGTTTAGCGAATACTGGTGAATCTGAAACTAATACAGTTTTAGGAGGATTAGGATTAGCTATGTTAGGAAGTTTACTAGCTATCGTTAAAAAACGCAGAGAAGATAAAGAGTAAATAGTATAAAACTAAATTTATAATTAATATTAAAATTAATAATTGAATATTTATACAATTTAATATAATATAAAGAGTCCTGGAATATTTTAAAAACAGTGTCTGGGACTCTTTATATTGATAGAAAATATCTCTGATAAATAATTTTAGTTATTAGAACTTATATTGTTAAAAAACCAACTTTATTTACTTTGGAAATAACTTGTGATAATCTGATAATAGACGGTGAACATAAGTAACTGTCAGTTATTTCTTAATCTTAGGGAGGAATACATAATGTTTATTGATGAGATAAAACTTAAGATTTCCCCGTTATGGGAAGAAGGATTCAACAAGCCTTTTGTCCAGAAATTAATTGCTGGTAGTTTATCGAATGAATCATTTGAACAATATTTATTTCAAGATATGCTTTATCTGGAAAAATATGTCGAATTATGTGAGTTAGCGCTTACTAAAGCCGACAATGAAAAAGAGAAAGAAGTACTTTATTTACTTATAGAATTTTCGGGTTTAGTAGAACTACAAACAAGAGTCGATTTTTTGAAATTTAAAAATGATGATAATATAGAATTATTTTTTGAGACAAAACAATATATCAACTTCATAATGAATTTTTCTGAAGATGAGGATAACTTTAAATTAATGGTTGTTCTAATGAACTGTATGCTGAGTTATAATTATATATTTACTAAGGCTGAAAAACAAATGGATAACTTTCATAATAAATATTATGAGTTTGTAATTGATTATGTTTCAGATAACTCTAAAATTTTTTATAAGAAATGTATAGAATATCTAAATGAAAGATATCAAGATATTTCAGATTATGATAAGAATGAATTATTTAAAATATTTGAGAAGGCTAATGAATATGAATTAAAATTTTTGGATAGAGTCTATAAAGAATAATTAAAAAATATACAAGGAGTACCTTATGGAAACAAATGCAAAAATGTTTGATGGTTATGCTGATAAATATGATCAATGGTTTTTAACTAACAATCGAGTATTTGAAAGTGAATTAAAATTACTTCATGCTTGTCTAAATCCGTTGAAAAAAGATAAAATTCTATCAGTAGGTTGTGGGAGTGGCCTTTTTGAGTCAGCTTTAAAGAGGGAATATGACATAATTGTAGAATATGGTTTAGAACCATCTACAGATATGGCAAAAATTGCTGAAAAAAGAGGAGTCAAAGTAGAAATAGGAGACGCTGAAACCACTTTATTAAAAGATGAAGAATACGATGTTATTTATCTTAATGGTTGTTCAACTTATATCGCTGATTTAAGTAGCGCTTATAGAAATTGTTATAATGCATTAAAAAAAGGAGGAAGTCTTATTTTATTAGATGTACCAGTAGAAAGTGCATATGGAATATTGTATAGTTTTGCAAAATATGTTGAGGGATACGATGAAAAGCTATTTTCAAGAATTAAACCTGCTCTTCCTTATCCAATTGAGCTTGTAAAATCAGGAATATTTCATTCTCCAACAGAAAAATTAAGTATTGTAAAAGATGAATTGAAAATGAAGAATATTCGTTTTATGCAGACACTTGTTGCACATCCAATTTATACCAATGATAGTGTTGAGGAACCTATAGAAGGTTATGATAAAGGTGGATATGTTGCGCTAATTGCGGAAAAATAAAATTAGAAGAAATTAAGAGTTTTTGTATTTGTTAAAGAAAATGTGAAAAACAATATAAGTTATAAAAATTGATAAATTCAAGTCTTATTTAATTATCTCCTATCATTTATATTATAATCATAAAAAGATTAATGATATTTTTAATAGGTTAGTCGTAATTCTATCAAATCCAAAGGATGAAGATAGAATGTACGAACAACACAGGATATAAAAATTAGAATTTTTAGGGCGAAAAGGCGAGGAAATTCTTAGTTTCGAATCAGTATAATATATGGTCCATCGAAAGATGGGCCTTTTTTCATTATCAGTATTATTTTTTTAATGATTTTCAAAAATTTTCAATTTTAATTTCATTTTAATTAAAGTATAAAGTTCATATAAGGTATGAGATATATAATATAAACATAACAAAACTTAATAATATTTTTTTTCATAATATATGGCTCATCGAAAGATGAGCCTTTCTCCATTTCTAGAGTAATTTTTAGTATTGGATAACTAGATAATAAATATTTTTGATAGGTTAGTTATAATTCTATCAAATCCAAAGGTTGAAGGTCGAATGTACGAATAACACATGCTACAGAAACTAGAATTTTAAAGACAAAAAGACGAAGGAATTCTTAGTTTCGAATCAGTATAATATATTCTTTATTTAAGGATTGTTTTTTTAAAAAAAACTTTTCAAAATTTTTCAATTTTAATTTCATTTTAATTATAGTCTAAAGTTCATATAAGGTACGAGATATATAATATAAGTATAACAAAACTTAATAATATTTTTTTCATAATATATGGTCCATCGAAAGATGGGCCTTTCTCCATTTTTAAGGATTCTTATATTCTGATTAGTATAGTATTTGAGAAAAATTTATTTGTAATATTTTTTTATGAGAGTTATATGTGGGTAACTTTTTGTACAGGTAATATGGTATAATAAATTTAAGTGGAGGTGAATATTATGAATTCAGAAATTTTATTAGAAGTATTTCCGATGATATTCTGTATTCTTTACTTGATAGTATTTGGAATATCTAGAGAGATGATTAAAAAAGAGAAGATACTTTTAACAAAATTATCAGATGAAGAGATAGAGCATTTTAGTACTAAGAAAACCAACACGAAAATATTCTGGATGGTAAATCTAGGGACAGCTATTCTGTGTTGTATCTATCTACTTATTTCTATAATAGATAAAGGACTACTGATGGGAGTCTTTGGAGAAACATGAAATAAAGTAATAAATTCTATTATTATTGTTATTATTTTATTGCCATATTTATTGGAACGTATCAATGTTATTTGTCGCTATAACAAGATAAAACAAAGGATATAGAACAAATAGGCGTTAATATTTTTAAATATGAATTTAATAAAATTTTAAGACAATTGGTAAAATATTTATCGATTGTCTATTTTCATGAAAACTAAATTATTGACAATTGTAAACTGTAGAGGTAGAATGAACTCATTAGTAAAAAAAAATTACTAATAAGTTTTTTTATAAGATAATAGTCAAAAGATTTTACTGATTTGGAATTGCTTTTCATTGTTAATAACAATGAAGAATAAATGTAAAAACAAAAAACACCATTGAAGTTTTATGATGAAGAGCATGTCCATAGTATTATTACTGATAATAATTGTGACTTTAGGTAGGGAGTGAAAATAAGTGAATAGTCTATTAAAATACTCAAGTATATTTTCTAGAAAAAAATATGAAAACAATTCATTATATGAGTACTATGCTAGAAAAAATGGTTTGCAAGGAAAATCGCTATTAATCTTAACCTGTCTTTATTATACAAAGGACGGGATAACTCAAAATACTATTTGTGAAAAAACATATTCTACGAAACAAGTAGTTAGTGCAGCAATGAAGACTTTTAAGGAAAAAGGATATGTTTATTTTGAGGAACAAGGAAAAGATAGGCGAGAGAAAATAGTTAGACTGACAGAAAAAGGTTACTTATATGCATCAAAAATTTTGGATCCTCTAAGAGAGGCTGAAGAAAAAGCAATAGGACAACTTTCAAATGATCAGCAAAAACTATTTATAGAATACTATACAATCTTTAACGATAATATGAAGAAAAATATTGAAAAATTAGTATTGAAAGGAGAAATATAAGATGATTAAATATAATAATGTTTCATTATGTTGTTCCACAAATGGATTAATACTTGATGGATTGAATTTTGAAATACAAGAAGGAGAGTTTTTTGTTCTAGTTGGACCTAGTGGAAGTGGAAAAACAACAACATTAAAATTAATAAATAGATTGATAGAACAAACTGAGGGTGATATTCTTTTTGAAGATAAGAGATTGAAAGACTATGATTTAAGGGAATTAAGACTTAAAACTGGATATGTTCTTCAACAAATTGCATTATTTCCTAATCTTACGGTTGCAGAAAATATTGCGCTAATTCCAGAAATGAAGAATTTTGATAAAAAGGAAATTAAAGAAAAAACAGAAGATTTACTAAGGAAAGTAGGATTGGATCCAAAGCATTACATGAATCGTCTCCCTAAAGAACTTTCTGGAGGAGAAAAACAGCGTGTAGGAATACTACGTGCAATTATCGCTAATCCTAAAATTTTACTGATGGATGAACCATTTTCTGCATTAGATCCCATTAGTAAAGTTCAACTTCAAGATTTAATAAAACAACTACATGATGAGTACAAAAGAACAACAGTATTTGTAACTCACGATATGGATGAAGCGATGAAACTTGCTGATAGAATTTGTGTTTTAAAAGAAGGTAAGGTGGTTCAAATTGCTACACCAGAAGTACTAAAAGAAAATCCTGCGGATGACTTTGTTCGTGAATTTTTTGCAAGGGGGAATAAATAATGAATTTAGTAAGTACATTTTTAGAAAGAAAAAGTGATTGGATAACTGGCTTATATGAACATCTTCAAATTTCATTATTATCACTTATTATTGCAATTTTTATAGCAGTTCCGTTAGGAATAATTATTTCAGGGAATAAAAATACAAGTGAATGGTTCTTACAAATTACTGGTATCTTCCAAACTATTCCTTCTCTTGCATTACTTGGGTTATTCATTCCATTTACGGGGATTGGTACATTACCAGCAGTCGTGGCACTGGTAATTTATGCAATATTTCCAATACTACAAAGTACGATAACTGGATTATCGGAGATTGATCCATCGTTAGAAGAAGCTGCAACAGCCTTTGGTATGACAAAACTAGAAAAGTTGAAAAAATTTAAACTTGCACTGGCTATGCCAATACTTATGAGTGGTGTGAGGACTGCGAGTATTATGATAATTGGTACAGCAACTCTTGCCGCTTTAATAGGAGCAGGTGGATTAGGTTCATTTATTTTATTAGGAATAGATAGAAATAACTCAGCGTTAATTTTAATTGGAGCTATTTCATCAGCAATTTTAGCAATTCTATTCGGATTATTAATCAAGTTCTTACAAGATAAAAAGCCAAAAATAATTTTAGCTTCATTACTTGCTGCTGTAGTGGCTTTAACTATCAGCTTTTTCCCAATTGGAAAAATGTCTAATGATAAACTAATAATAGCTGGTAAAATAGGAGCAGAACCTGAAATATTAATAAATATGTATAAACTTTTAATAGAAGATGAGACTAATATTGATGTTGAGGTTAAACCTAATTTTGGTAAAACAAGTTTCTTATATGAGGCGTTAAAAGGTAAAAGTATTGATATTTATCCAGAATTTACAGGTACAGTTACTACAACATTATTAAAAACACCTCAGACTGTTGCTTCTAATGATCCTGATGAGGTTTATGAGGTTGCTAAAAATAAAATTTTTGAACAAGACAATCTTGTGTACCTAAAACCTACAAAATTCCAGGATACTTATGCTTTAGCAGTAACAGAAGATTTTGCAAATAAAAATAAATTAAATAATATTTCAGATATAAAATTAGTAGAAAATTCTTCAAAAGTTGGATTCTCATTGGAGTTCAATGATAGAGAAGACGGTGGTATAGGACTTAAAAATCTTTATCACTTAAATCTAAATGTTAAAACTATGGAAATAGCGTTAAAATATCAAGCTATTTCAAGTGGTGATGTAAATATTATCGATGTATTCTCAACGGATAGTAAAATAATAACTAATAAGCTTAAATTATTAAATGACGATAGACATTTATTCCCACCATATCAAGGGGCACCGTTATTAAGGGAAGAGACATTGAAAAAACATCCTGAACTTGAAAAAATCTTAAATAAACTTGCTGGAAAAATAACAGAAAAAGAAATGACTGAAATGAACTACAAAGTAGATATTGAAGGTAAACCTGCTTATGATGTAGCAAAAGAATATCTACAAAAAGAAGGATTAATTAAAAAATAACGTAGTATCTTAGTTAAAAATAAAAATTCTCAAGCTGTAAGGCTTGGGAATTTTTTCTTTATAGAATTTCTTTCTCTCAAAGTAGAACTTTTTAAAATGTGGTTAGCAGAGGTGTGGGGAGAAATATGCAATACTAACTAATTAAAATCACTGATATCATCAAGATTTTTACAGTCTATTTATAAATAGACTGTAATTGATTTAATTCAGAGTTTATTTAAAAAAGATTGGTATTTAACATATGTTTTTTAGGATAATGTATTATTTTTAATCATATGTTTATTAAGTACTACTTAAAAATCTTATGAAAATACCTTTAGTAGGGAAACTTAAAAATATAAGTAAATTCTCGAATTGGTTACTCAAGATTTTCGTTTTGAGATTTAATTGTTTATTTTCTGTTGATATAGCAGAGATTTTCTAAGATTTTTTTCGAGGTTTCATTTATTGTTAATATTAGATTTTTAAATTATTTTCTACCATTCAAGTCTTCGTCCTTGATTTATTTTATAACTAGTTGTAATACAGAATAATATACTATTAAGAAAACTTTATTGTTTAAATGATAAAATTTTGAAAAAAGTAATTGATATAATAAATTTTTATCTTAATAAATACAGCGATAGGCATATAGGTTAGTTTAGTGGCTAGGTTTTGAAAAGATAAGAAAACATGAGGACATCTGTAAAGATATTTCTAAGTAGTATGTAGTAAGAAAGGTGGGTAAAAATGAAAAATGAATCATTAAAAATAGCACTGGCTTATGTTGGTGTTATAGTTGGAGCGGGTTTATCATCCGGACAGGATATTCTACAATACTTTTTAAGTTTTGGGAGAATAGGATTGATAGGTGTTTTAGTTTTAGGAGTCTTGAATATGGTTTTTGGGAAAATTATATTAACACTAGGCTCTTATTACCAAGCAAATAATCACCAAGAAGTTTTTGGAGAAATAACAACACCAATTTTAAATAAAATAATAGACTGGACTTTAATAATTTCTAATTTTGTTATAGGTTTTGTTATGTTAGCAGGAGCTGGAGCAAATTTAAAGCAACAATTTGGAATACCGAATTGGGCTGGGGCACTTTTTTGTGCGATTATGATAGTAATTGTAGCATTTTTGGATTTTGAGAAGATAACTAGTATCTTAGGGATTTTTACTCCGATAGTATTTGTATTGATATTGTTAATAACAGTTTATACATTTGTAGGAAAGAGTTATGATTATGGTGTATTGGACCAGGTTTCTAAAACTATTCCATCTTCGATGCCGAATATTTGGATATCTGTAATAAACTACTTCTCTCTTTGCGTGTTAACTGGTGTGTCTATGGCGTTTGTTCTAGGTGGCTCAGTTGTAAGAATAGGTGTTGCTAAAAAAGGTGGAGCACTTGGTGGTATAATGGTAGGCTTTTTAATTTTATTTGCAACAGCAACTCTTTTCGCTAATAGTGCTGATGTAATAGATGCTGAAATACCGATATTAAAAATAGTGAAGGATATTAATCCATGGTTAGCTGTTTTTTATGCATTAGTTATTTTTGCTTTAATATTTAATACTGCTTTTAGTTTGTTTTATGCAACAGCGAAACGTTTTTCTTCAAATGATGATAAGAAGTTGAAATTTAATATAATTATCATTGTTATTCTAGGATATCTATGTAGTTTTGCTGGTTTCAAAGATTTAATTTCCTATGCATACCCTGCATTAGGTTATATGGGTATAGTATTATTATTTGTGTTATTTTTATCATGGACAAGAAGTCATCAGGATATAGTGAAGGAAACATTTTTACGTCATAAAATGATAAGATTAGCAATAAAAAAACATGATGATAATAGAACATTTACTAAAAAGGATCAAGATATCCTGGATAACTTAAGTGAAGATTCTGTAGTAGAAGGAGAATCTTTAAAAGATGATGTAAAGGAGTATGCTAAAGAAATCATCAATAGTGAATACGATGAAAAGGAATTTGCAGATAAAGAATTAGAGTTAAGAAAGAAAGATCCTAAATATAAACTTTAAGAACATAAATTCTAGATAGATAAGAAGATTTTTATTTATCTAGAATTTTTTACGTTTAACTATAGAATTTAGAATCAGATATAATTTATAGTAAATGAAAAAGGAAACGATTGATGAATTTTTTGGGTACTTATTATATTTCATTAATCCTATTTTCTAACATTTCCTTTTTTATCTGATTTTTGATAAAATTAAGAGTAAGAGTTTTTTAGTGAGAAATGTAGAAAGTAGGTGTAAATTTGCAAGTTACAAATATAACAAAGCTAAAAGTTAAGTATAAAATAGATTTGGAAAATGGTAAACATTTCTATGTTTCTGAAGATACGATAATTAAGTATGGACTTATAAAAAAAATAGATTTGTCAAAAGAACAACTAAAAGAAATCATAGCTCATGAAAGTGTAGAAAGTGCCTATAGTAAGGCAGTACATTATTTACAATTTGGTCTAAGAACTAAGCAGGATATAAGAGAATATCTTCAGAAAAAAGAGATTGCTAATAATGTTATAGATGAAGTAATAGAAAAGTTAATAGAAATTGGTTATTTGAATGATAATCACTATGTAGAAGCTGCGGTAACAGATTATTTTAATCTTAATTTAAAAGGGCCTTATTGGATACAAAGAAAACTATTAGAAAAAGGCTTAGATAAAGACGTTATTGAAGATAATATCGCTAAGATTTGTACAGAAGAAGCAATGATTGAAATGCTTTATAAAATTATTGAACGTGAGTATAAAGTAAGAAGAGAGACGAAAAATAAAAAAGTTCAAAAAATAACACAAAAACTTTATACAAATGGCTTTACATCTGATATAATAAGAAAGGTGTTTGACATATTTTTCGAAGACTATGAGGATGAAAACGAAGATGATATATTAGATGAGCATTTTAGAAGAGCTTATCAAAGTTATAGTCGTAGATACGAAGGATATGCACTTAAACAAAAGCTGATTGAAAAGCTAATAAGGGATGGCTTTTCGTACTATACAGCTAAAGACTACGTAGAAAAACAAGATTTGTAAAGGAAGAATAAAATGGATAAAAGAAACGAAAGGCAAAAGAAAATAAGGAATTTTTCTATAATTGCACATATTGACCACGGGAAATCAACTCTTGCGGATAGAATTTTAGAGAAAACAAAAGCGTTAGAACAACGTGAAATGAAAGCACAACTTCTTGACTCAATGGATATTGAGCGTGAAAGAGGTATTACAATTAAACTTAATGCAGTTCAATTACAATATACTGCTAAAAATGGAGAAGAGTATATTTTCCACTTAATCGATACACCGGGACACGTAGACTTTACATATGAAGTATCACGTTCTCTAGCAGCGTGTGAAGGGGCTATTTTAGTAGTCGATGCTGCTCAAGGTATTGAAGCACAAACTTTAGCTAACGTATACTTAGCATTAGATAATAATTTAGAAATTATTCCAATTATTAACAAAATCGACTTACCTGCTGCAGATCCTGAGAAGGTTAAGACTGAGATTGAAGATGTAATTGGATTACCAACAGACGATATCGTACTAGCTTCTGCTAAAGCGGGTATTGGTATTGATGAAATCTTAGAACAAATCGTAGAATACATTCCAGCGCCGTCTGGAGATGCTGGTGAGCCACTACAAGCATTAATCTTTGACTCATTATACGATGCATATAGAGGGGTTATCGTTTCAGTTCGTATTAAGAACGGTACTGTAAAAGCTGGAGATAAGATTAAGATGATGGCTACTGGTGGTGTGTTCGAGGTAACTGAAGTTGGTATTCACACACCTAAAGAAAAAATCGTTGATGAACTTACTGCAGGTGATGTAGGATTTATCTGTGCATCTATTAAAAATGTAAGTGAAACTCGTGTAGGGGATACAATCACATTAGCGAATAATCCAGCTAAAGAAGCATTACCGGGATATAGAAAATTAAATCCAATGGTATTCTGTGGATTATATCCAATCGATTCATCAAAATATAATGACTTACGTGAAGCATTAGAAAAATTAGAACTTAATGACTCTGCGTTACAATATGAAGCGGAAACTTCTCAAGCACTTGGATTTGGATTTAGATGTGGATTCTTAGGAATGTTACACATGGAAATCATTCAAGAGCGTATTGAGCGTGAATTTAACATTGATATCATCGCTACTGCACCATCGGTTATTTACAAAGTTGAAAAAACTGACGGAACTATGGTAGATGTATCGAACCCATCAGAAATGCCAGATCCACAAAAAATCAATAAGATTACTGAGCCATTTGTTAAGGCGAGCATTATGGTACCAAATGACTATGTAGGTGCTGTTATGGATCTTTGTCAGAAGAAACGTGGTATCTTCTTAAATATGGAATATATAGATGATACAAGGGTTAATATTACTTATGATATACCTTTATCAGAAATCGTTTTTGATTTCTTCGATCAACTTAAATCTAATACAAAAGGATATGCATCATTCGACTATGAATTAACAGGATACAAAGATAGTAACCTTGTTAAGATGGATATTCTATTAAATGGTGAACAAGTCGATGCTTTAAGCTTCATCGTCCACAGAGAATTTGCTTACCAACGTGGAAAAGTTATTGTAGAAAAACTTAAAAAACTTATTCCAAAACAACAATTCGAGATTCCTATCCAAGCTGCAATTGGAAATAAAATTATCTCTCGTGAAACTATTAAAGCGATGCGTAAAAATGTTCTTGCTAAATGTTATGGAGGGGATATTAGTAGGAAACGTAAACTATTAGAGAAACAGAAAAAAGGTAAAGAGAGAATGAAAGCTGTTGGTAGCGTAGAAGTTCCTCAAGATGCCTTCATGGCTGTTCTGAAAATGGATGAAGAATAATGAAAAGTTATCCACGCGGAGTATATATTCATATTCCATTTTGTAAGTATATTTGTTCATACTGTGATTTCAATAAGTTTTATATACAAAGACAACCTGTCGACAAGTATATAGATTGCTTAATCAAAGAAATTGAGAGTATGGAAAATATACAAAATGTTGAAACTATTTATATCGGTGGTGGAACACCGAGTGCATTAAGTGACGAACAACTTCATCGTTTACTAACTGCATTAAGAAATAAAATTCCACAACAACTGCGTGAATTTACTTTTGAAGCTAACCCTGAGGATCTTGTTGATTCTCGGGTTGCTTTGGTAAAGGGCTACGGAGTTGATAGAATTAGCATGGGAGTTCAGACTTTTAATAACGAGTTGTTAAAAATTCTTGGACGAGGTCATGTTGCGAATGATGTGGATATGGCGATTGCTAATTGTAAAAAACATGGGATTGAGGACATTAATGTAGATTTAATGTTTTCACTACCGAAGCAAACTATGGATGACTTATATGACAGTATGAAGAAGGTTGCAGAATATAATATTAGTCATATTTCGTGTTATTCATTGATTTTGGAACAGAAGACTAAGCTTTATAATCAGGTGAGAGATAAGAAAGTTACATTGCCTTCAAATGAGACAGAAGAGAAGATGTACAATGAGGTTATTAACTTCTTAACAGAAAATGGTTATGAACAGTATGAAATCAGTAATTTTGCTCGACCTGGACATGAGAGTGTTCATAATAGTAGTTACTGGAAGAATGTAGAATACTATGGACTTGGAGCGGGGGCGCATGGTTATATTGATGGAGTGCGTTATGCTAATCAAGGAGCTTTAAAATTCTATATCGACAGTATGTTAGAAAAAGGACATGCAAGACGTGAAGAAAATACTGTAACACCTAAGGAAAGAATTGAAGAGGAAATGTTCTTAGGACTACGTCTTTTAGAAGGTGTAGATTTAGATATTTTTGAAGAAAAATATGGTAAAAGGGCAGAAGAAATATTCAAAGGTGTAATTGATAAAAACATAAGAGAAGGGTACTTAGAGATTGAAGGTAATAAACTTCGTTTAACTAGAAAAGGATTATTCTATGGGAATGATGTGTTCTCTGAGTTTCTGTTAGATTAATAAAGTTTTGAAATAAGATAATGATTTTAAAGGGAGGAACTTGATCAATTTATGTAAAATTATTGAGTTTCTCCTATAATAAAAGAAAGGAGAACTATTATGGAGCGAACACATATAGAAAGATTACTTAACAATTTAAATGGAGAGTATGGTTTTAATTTAAAATTCAGTGAAAATTTTAAAAATGCATTTTCTCATTCTTCTTATACTAATGAGAAGAGAATTGCGAAGCATCTGAATTATGAGCGTTTGGAATTTTTAGGGGATGCTGTTGTTGAACTTACAACAAGTGAATTTTTATTTAAGAAATTTTCTGAGCTTCCTGAAGGTGAACTTACTAAGTTACGTGCATCTATTGTTTGTGAAAAGACATTGGTTAAATATGCTTTGCAACTTGGCTTAGATAAATGTATCTACCTAGGGAAAGGTGAAGAAAAGATGGGTGGAAGAAGTCGAGCAGCTTTACTTGCTGATATTTTTGAATCTTTCACAGGAGCAATGTATTTAGAGTCAAATCTTGAAGTTGTAAAAACTTTCTTAAATAATACATTATTTACAGAAGTTCAAGATCTTGAATATCATAGTTTTGTAGACTATAAAACTATCTTGCAAGAGTACATTTCAAAAATTAAATTGGGTGAAATTGAGTATATAGTACTTGATTCTACAGGTCCATCACATTCTAAAACTTTCACGAGTGCTGTTTTAATTGGTGGGAAACAATATGGAAGTGGGACAGCTACTACAAAAAAAGAGTCTGAACAGCTTTCAGCAAAACAAGCATTAGAAAAGCTAGGATATAAAGATATTTAAAATTAATGAAAGGAAAAAGAGATGAAATTAGCAAAGGTTGAAGTTACAGGTTTTAAATCTTTTCAGAAGAAGACAACATTTGAATTTAAAAATAATTTAATCGGTGTTGTTGGACCGAATGGTTCGGGAAAAAGTAATATAATTGATGCTATTCGTTGGGTTTTAGGGGAGCAATCAGCTAAAAATTTACGTGGTAGTAGCATGAAAGATGTTATCTTTTCGGGGACTGAAGATGCGAAAAGAAAAAACTTTGCTGAAGTAGCGGTAACATTTTCTAACGGAGAAGATAGTTGTGAAATTAAAAGACGTTTGTATAGAAATGGTGATAGTGAGTATTACATTGATAATAAACGTGCAAAATTGAAAGATATTACTGATATGTATCTAGACCTTGGTATTAATAAAGAGAGTTATAGTATTATTACTCAAGGTAAGGTAGAAGATATTATTTCATCTAAGCCTGTCGATCGCCGAGCAATTATAGAAGAGGCATCAGGTGTATTAAAGTATAAAAATAAGAAAAAAGAAACTAATCTGAAATTAGAAAAAACAAATGACAATTTAATGAGGTTAAATGATATTTTCTCAGAAATCTCAGGTCGTTATGAAATTTTAGAAGATCAAAAGAATAAAACACAAAAGTATCTTGATTATTCTAAAGAACTTGAAGAAAAAGATATTTTATTAAATGTTTATAATATTGCTGAATACCAAAAAAGACTTGCAGATTTACTACAAGTTAAACATGAGAAAGAATCTGAAAAACTTGGGCTTGAGAGTAGACAGGAAGAACTTATTAAAAATTTAGAGTCTATTAAAAATAGTTTAGTTTCTCTAGATAGAACTTATATGAAATATCATGATGAAGAGTTAGAATTAGTTCAGAAGAAAGAATCTCTTCAATCACAATTAAGTGTAATTCAGGAAAGAAAAAATAATAGAACTCTGAGAAGTGAAAAAATTAATGATGATATTAAATATCTTGAGGAAAGAAAACAAAACCTTGAGAATAAGTTAGCAGAAAGAGAAAATCTAAACGCTGAAACTAAAAGTAAAATTCAAAAGATTAATAAAGAAATCTCTTCGTTAGAATCAGGCGAAGAGAGTAAATTAGAATTAATCGAAAGAAAAATAGAAGAATTAAAAGATAACTACTATGGCTTAATAAACGAAGAAACTAAACTAGAAAATAGTATAGAGTTTGCTAAGAAAAATCTAGAGAGTGCTGATGAAAACAGTAAAGAAATTCTAGATAATATAGAAAGACAAAAACAAGCTTTAGGTATAAAAACAGAAGAGCTTACAGCTGCTACCGAAGAGCAAAAAGTATTAAATGAACAGCTAGCTAATCTTCAAAAAGAACTTGATATATTAGTTGAAAAAAATATTTTAATTAATTCAAATGGGAAAAATATCGAGGAACAAATTCGCACAGGATATAATTTCAAGAGTAACCTGGAAAATCGTAAGAAGTTCTTAGAAGATCAGATTAATAATTTAAGTTTTTACAATATTGGAGTAAAAGAAATTCTTGCTAATAAGGATGCTCTAGCTGGTGTTCACAATAGTGTAGCGAATATTGTAGAATTTGATAACGAATATGCCGTTGCAATTGATATTGCTTTGGGGCAAGCACAACAAAATATTATTGTTGAAAATGAGAATGATGCTAAAGAATGTATTAATCACTTAAAGAAAACTAATAAAGGTAGAGTTACATTTTTACCATTAAATAATATTAAAGCTAAAGCTATAGCGAGTGATGTTTATAGAACAGTTGTAAATGAAGAAGGATTTATCAATATTGCTGAGAACCTTATAACTGTTGATACGGATTATAAAAATATAATATCTCACCTATTAGGGCTTGTTCTTATCGTTGATAATATGGATAATGCCAATAGAATAGCGCGTAAGATTAATTTTAGAAATAGAATTATTACATTAGATGGGCAAATTATTAATAGTGGTGGATCTATTACTGGTGGTGCTATTAATAAAAATAACAACTCATCTATTAAACATAAGGCAGAATTAGATGAACTCTCTCAAAATCTTGTTAAAATAAATGATAAGATTGAGAAATTAACAAATGAGAAGAGTTTATTAGAAAGTCAACAACAAGAAGTAATGGACGAAATTCTAAATTCTAAATCTGTGAAAGAAGAGGCGATTTTAAAACTTAAGCAATTAGAATTAAGTATAAATCATAAAAACTCTGAAATTTCCGATATTAAAGTGAATATAGAATTAAATGAGAAAAAACTACTGGAATTCAAAGATACTGAAGACAATTCAAGTAATATTGTTGAATTAACTCAAAGTCTTGAGAAAATTAGAGTAGAACTTCAAAAACTTGATGAGAAAATAAAGGAAGAAAGTAGTAAGAAACAAAATGCTCAAAGTGCTGAGGAATTATTCTTAGAGAAAATTGCTGAGCTTAAGATTGAAAAATCAAAATTAGAAGAGACAACTAAGCATGGTTTAGAGTTAATAGAATCACTATTAGTTGATATAACAGATGTTAATGAACAACTAACAAGATTAGAAATGTCTAAAGATACAGAGTCATTAAGTGAAGAAGATGAGCAAAAGATATTAGAAAATAACTCTAAAGTAATTGCTGAATGCGGCGAACGATTAACAACGCTTAAGACGTTATTATCAGATCTTGATATGGAAAAAACAGGATTATTCAAACGCGAAAAAGAAATTACCGTAGCTCAACAAAGAAATAACGAAAGTCTACGTCAAAAAACTTCAGAATTTGAAAAATTAACTGTAGAACAGACGAAGATAGAAGTTAAGATCGATGAATATCTAGAGAACCTCGTTACTAACTATAATGTAACGTATGAGAGTGTATCAAACAGATTAACTGCTGAAAATATTGGAGAAGTTCCTTCATATAAGAATGATGTAGTAAGACTTCGTAAAGAGATAGTGGACTTAGGTAATATCAACTTGAATGCTATTGCTGAGTTCGAAGAAATCAAAGAACGTTATGATTTCTATAATGAGCAAATTACTGACCTTGTAGAAGCGAAAGAAAAACTAGAAGAGACTATTGCAGAGATTGATAAGGAAGTAAAAGAACGCTTCTTAACGACATTTGTCCAAGTAGCAGAGAATTTCAATAAAATATTTAAAGAATTGTTCAAAGGTGGTTATGCAGATATGACTTTAGAATCACCAAATGACATATTAAATACTGGAATAGTAATCGAAGCTTCACCTCCGGGTAAAAAACTTCAAAACCTTTCATTATTATCAGGTGGAGAGAAATCTTTAACTGCGATAAGTTTATTGTTTGCGATATTACAGGTTAAAAATCCACCATTTGTAGTTCTTGATGAGGTGGAAGCGGCACTGGATGAGGAGAATGTTAATAGATTTGCTAAATTCTTAAAAGTTTATGCTGAACATAATCAATTCTTAGTTATTACACACAGACGTGGAACTATGGAAGCTATGGATACTTTATACGGAGTAACAATGCAAGAAAAAGGTATTAGTTATATCTTAGAATTGGAGTTAAAAGATGTTATCGAGAACTTCGAAGAAGTTATAGAGTAAGCAGATAAACTTTTATAATAGGTTAAAAGACACGATTAAGTTTAAACTTAACCGTGTCTTTTTGACGTTAATTTGAATAAAATAAATTCTTTATAAACCCATACCATACGTATATTACAATAATTATCGCAAGTAATTCACTTAGATGAATTAAAATATTTAGAATAGAAAATTCAGCTAGTTGATAATAAACCCCAGTTTTCTGAAATGATATCGCGCAAATCACTAATGGGAATGTAAAAGCAGAAAAGCTAGGGTAGAATTTTCTTTTTAGCAGATATGGTAATTGAATTAAGACAAATATAAACAATAATATTGTAAGTGGTATTAGTATTGCTAAGATTATATTACTTTTTTGTGTTACTCCAATCATATAACTAGCTAGTAAGAGTCCACCAGGTGCTGAGAATACAGTAATAGTAGGGTAATCTCCATCTTTATAATGTTTATATTTATAGACTCTATATAGAACAAAAGGTAATAATACTAAATAGTTGATATAAGAAAAGTAGAAGTAAATTATTCCTAGCGTTTCTAAGTTATAATTTATTGCTGTTACTGTCACAACAGCTGGTCCAACAAAGGTAATAAACCAAGTTGGATAGATTTTACTTATATGTCTTTCTTTTACTATAAAATTATAAATTGCATAGCAAACAACACAAAAATCTAGAAAGATTCCAATTATCCATACTGGCATACTCAATAGCCCTATATATTTTTTTGAAAATGAAGCAAGTAGCATAATGCTCATAGGGTATGTTGCCATTACTGTCGCTACAACTGGATTTTCCATTTCTTTTTTTAATTTGTCAAATCCCAACACAAACTTAATAGTTAAAAGTACAATTATTATCAAAGATAATAGATTAAATAATAACTGTAGGGAAGAGGAATATGGTTGTAATAAATTTCCTAATGCAGCAGAACCTAATGCTAAACCTGCAATTGGTGTAGGCAAATTTTTAATTATATTCATAAATAACTCCTAATTTTTATTCTACTTTTATTGTATAAGATTTCTTGTAATAATTCAATAATTTTTCTGTTGACATTTCATACAAAATAATCTACAATAAGAAACAAGTGTTACCTATTGATGGAGGTTTGAATATGGCACCAAAATTTAAATTTACTAAAGAAGAGGTTTTGACTGTAACTATAGACTTTATAAGAGAAAATGGAATAGAAGCATTAACTGCAAGAGAGTTAGCTAAAAAATTGGAGTCATCTACTAAAGTAATATTTAGTTTGTTCTCTAATATGAAAAATTTAGAAGACGAAGCAAAGCTTGTTGCAGAAAATATTTTTTCAGAAAAAGTTAATTTAGCTTTAAAAGATGATAGTCCATTTAAACGATTAGGAGTAGAGTATATATTATTTTCAAAAAATGAACCTAAATTATTTCAATGGTTATTTATGAGAAAAGGTATAGAAGTAGAAAGTTTTAAAGATTTTCTTCCAATGCGAGATTATGAATATAGATCAGTAATTGAGTCTATAGATAAAGAGTATAAAATTTCAATAGAAAATGCAAAAAAATTTTATGAGCACTTATTTATATATAGTCATGGTATTGCAACATTAACAGTTACGGGAATATATAATTTTACACCATCTGAAATTGTTGAGTACATGGCAGAAGTAGCTAAAAGTTTAATAGTACAATATTTAAAGGAGATTGATTAAATGATTACAGCAAAAAATATTAAGAAAAAATATAATGATCAAGAAGTTTTAAGGGGAATAGATTTAAAAATTGATAAAAATGAATTTGTTGTTATACTTGGGGCTTCAGGTTCAGGGAAATCTACATTATTAAATATTTTATCTGGTTTAGAAAAGTCAGATTCAGGAGAAGTTGTATATGATAATGAGTCTATAAGTGATTACTCAGAAAAACAATCAACAAAGTTTCGTAAAGATAAAATAGGATTTGTTTTCCAACAATATTATTTATTAAATAATTTAACAGTAGAACAAAATGTTAAAGTAGGAGCTAATTTAGCAAATAATAAAGAATATGTTGATATTATAAAGGAATTAGGTTTAGAAGATAAATTAAGTAAATATCCAAATGAGTTATCTGGAGGAGAGCAACAGCGTGTTTCAATTGCGAGAGCATTAGCTAAGAAGCCAACTGTACTATTTTTAGATGAACCAACAGGAGCTTTAGATGAGGTGACTGGAAGAAAAATATTAGAGTACTTATTAAAACTAAAAGATAAATCAAACTTTACAATGATAATGGTAACTCATAATGAGAATATTGCTGAACTTTCAAATAAGATAATTCATGTAGGTAGTGGTAGAGTAACTTCGATTGTAGAAAACCATAAACCTAAATCTGTAGAAGAGATAGGATGGTAATTATATGATAGTTCAGTTAAAAGATTTAAGAAAAGCAATTGCAGTAGTGATAGTAAGTTTTTGTGCGGTATTTATAACTACACTTTTTTCTAACTTATATTTAGATTTGAAAGTACTAGATATTACAGGATTTAATATAATGCAGAAGAAGTTTTATGATGCTCAGCTTATTGTTTCTAAATTTGTAATAATTATAACAGGAACAGTCTTATCAATAAGTGCAGCTATAATGTTAATATTTTATATAAAACAATTTATTGATGATTCTAAACATAAAATTGGAATATTAAAAGCTCAAGGTTATAGTAATAACTTTATAGCATCTAAGTTTTCTATTTTTGGATTTTTAGTATTTTTAGGTTCATTATTAGGGTATAGTAGTTCGCATTTATTTATGCCGAAATTTTATGATAGTAGAAACACAGATAATATATTATCTGAACTTACAATAAACTTTCATCCTAAACTTTTATTAATAATGGTTATATTACCATCACTATTGTTTTTAGTAATATCAATTGTGTATGTGCTGTTTAATTTAAATGTACCAACGATTCACTTACTTAAACAAATAAATTTAACAAATAAAAAAATTAGAAAAAGAAGATTTAGACAATATAAAAACTTTTTTAAAGAATTAAGAGCAACAGTATTATTTAGTAATAAAACCCTATTATTCTTTGTTATTTTTGCTTCGTTATCATTTTCTTCAATGATTCAAATGGCATTTGGTATGAGAGATTTTGTTGATGGAACAATAAGAATTATGATGATGATAATAGGTGTGATATTATCGTTATCAATATTATTAATTTCATTAGAAGTGATTGCTAGTAGTAATATAAAAAATATATCTATTTTAAATATTATGGGCTTTTCAAAAAGTGAATGTTCAAAAATAGTATTATCAGGTTATAGAGTAGTAGCATACATAGGTTTTGCTGTAGGAACAGTTTATCAGTATTTTTTAATAAGAGCATTACTAAAAGTTTTATCTAAAAAATTAGATAGCGAAACAACATATAACTTTGATTTAATTTCAGTAATTGGTAGTTTTATAGCATTTGTATTAATATATGAAATCTTTATTTTATACTATAGTAATAAGATAAAAGGTTTAAATGTTAAAAAAATTATGATGGAATAAAAATAACAACTCCTTGTATATTTATACAGGGAGTTGTTTTAGGAGTAGTTATTTAGCTAAACCTTCAGAAATTTTATCTAAGTTCCATTTCATCATGCTGTAGTAGCTGTCTCCGTTTTGTCCTGGTTCAGCGATTGAATCTGTGAAGATTTTTTCGTAAATTGGAATGTTAGTATCTTTTGATACAGTTTGCATTGGACGTTCGTCAACACTACTTTCTACGAATAGAGAAGGTACTTTAGTTTTACGTAATTTTTCAACTAGAGTTTTGATTTGATCTGGAGTTCCTTCTTCTTCAGTATTGATTTCCCAAATGTAAGCAGATGGTACATTGTATGCTTTAGAGAAGTATTTGAAGCATCCTTCACTAGTTACGATTGTTTTTTTCTCTTTAGGAATGTTGTTGAATTTTTCTTTAGCTTCTTTATCTAATTTAGAAAGTTTTTCTAAGTATGTTTTAAGGTTAGCTTCGTAGAAATCTTTATTTTTTGGATCTTTAGCTTCTAATTGTTTTGCAATATTTTTAGCATAAATCATACCATTTTCAAGATTTAACCAAGCATGTGGGTCTTCTTTACCTTTTTCGCTTTGACCTTCAAGGTAAATTACATCAACACCTTCACTAACTGCGTAGTAATCTTTGTTTTCTTCTTTTTTAGCATTTTGAACTAATTTAGTAAACCAAGCGTTACCACCAGTTTCTAAGTTAATACCGTTGTAGAAGATAAGATTAGCTTCAGATGTTTTTTTAACATCATCAGGAAGTGGTTCGTATTCGTGTGGATCTTGACCAACTGGTACGATACTATGTAAATCAATTTTATCAGCAGCGATATTTTTTGTAATATCTGCGATGATTGAGTTAGTTGCTACTACTTTTAATTTAGTAGCTTCGTTGGAACTAGAACCTTGTTTAGCGCTAGAACAAGCAAATAGTCCAACAGCTAGTGTGAAAATAAGCGCTAGAAAACTTAATTTTTTAAAACCTAATTTTTTCATATTATAGGCCTCCTTTATTTATTTTATAATTTTATTCAAAAATAAAATAGATTTACATAACCAATAATAATCATTATCAATTAAAACCTTCATAATAACACCTCTAAATAAACTTGTTATGGAAGTATTTTATATAGTAATAAGTTTATTTAAAGGGATTATTATATTTAATATATGATATTCTACTTTATTCTTGAGTATTATTATCTAAGTTATTTATTTTTTATGTTTAACAAAGCGTTGTTTTGGAGCAATAAAGAAACTTATTGCGAAAACCACGGCTAGTGTTAAAACTATACTAGATCCTGCTGCGATATTGAATGAATAACCTATAAACAATCCTAATACAGAACAACTTGCTCCGATTGTAGATGATAAAAATATCATAGTTTTTAGGCTATTTGCATAAAGATATGCAGTTGCTGCTGGTGTAATTAGCATAGCTACAATTAAAATTGTACCAACACTTTGCATTGCAGTAACAGACACTAGAGTTAATAGTATCATTAGTAAGTAGTGATAGAAATTAACTTTCATACCCATTGCCTTTGCTAATAGTTCATCAAATGAAGTCAAGAGTAATTCCTTGAAAAATAGTTTAATAACTAAAAGAACAAAAACTCCAACTCCTATAGTAATATACATATCTAAATCTTGTACTGCTAAAATATTACCAAACAAGATATGGAAAAGGTCAGTAGAACTTTTCGCTACACTAATTAAGATAACTCCTAGAGCTAAGAATGAACTGAATGTTATTCCTATAGCTGTGTCACTTTTTATTATAGAATTCCCTTTAATAAATGTTATGATTATTGATGCTAATAGACCAAATACGATTGCACCAATAAAGAAATCTATACCTAATATAAACGATAGAGCTACACCAGGAAGAACTGCATGAGAGATTGCGTCTCCCATTAATGACATACCTCTAAGAACAATAAAACATCCAACGGCGCCAGCTACGATTCCAATAACAATAGCGGTGATTAAAGCATTTTGTAAAAAATGAAAACTATATAATCCGTCGATAAAATCTTTAATCATTATTACCACCTCCCATAAAGAATAAGTCAGTACCGTATGCTTTTGTTAAATTTTCTCTAGTGAAAGTTTTTTCAGTTTCACCGTATGCAATAACTTCTTTATTTAGTAATAATATATTATCAAAATAAGAATGAACTTTTCTTAAGTCGTGATGGACAATTAATATTGTATGACCTTTTTCTCGAAGATTTCTTAATGTATTCATTATTATTTCTTCACTAACTGAGTCAATACCCACAAATGGTTCGTCTAGAAAGATATATTTTGCTTCTTGAACAAGACAACGAGCTATCAACACACGTTGGAACTGTCCACCAGATAGTTCACTAATTTGTCTATTAGAGAACTTCTCTAGACCAACTAACTTTAAAGCGTCGTCAACTTTTTGCCAATCAGATTTTTTTAATTTTTTTAGTATTCCAATCTTAGAATATAAGCCAAGAGAAACGCATTCTCTAACTTTTATTGGAAAGTTATAATCTATATTGATTTTTTGTTCAACATAAGCGACATTGTCAAGATTTTCTTTTGCAATCTTGTCATCAATTTTTGAAATACCTATTGAAGGTATTATATGTAGCACGGCTTTTATTAAGGTAGATTTACCCGCACCGTTAGGTCCTATGATACCTGTAATACCAGGTCCTGTAATTTCTAAATCAATATTAGAAAGGGCAGGAGTTTGGTTATAGGTAACAGTTAAATTTTCTATTTTTATCATACTTGTCCCTTCTTTTCATATTTTTTCTGTATACATTAAAGTTTACCTTAGGAAAGAAAATAAGTCAAGTGAATTTTGTTGTGATTAGAAAAAAAACATGAGTAAAGCTAAAAAATGATAAAAAAAAATGAATTTTTAAAGAAAAAAAACCTACCTTACAAAAAATATTGTAAGGTAGAAATAAGGGAGTAAATATGAAAAGTCTTTATTATAAGCTAGGGAGACTTATAATAAAAGAACATATGAAGTAATATATTAATTACTTCACTTATAAGTATAACAGAAGTATATACAAAAAACAAGAGGAAAATAAAATTTTTTTTGAGATATTGAAAAAAATTTTTGGTAAAATATTAATAAAACTCGATTTATATAAAAAGATTAAAATTTTGATAATAATATACTAATGAATTTGTAGTTTAACTACAATCGATATTATTATTACAGTAAAAATAACTAGAATTTGGTTTACTGTAAAGATGTAAATATCTTGTGCAGATATATACATTTTGACTATACTAATTACTCATTAAAAAAAAATTAATGTAATATTAAGTATATAATTATAGAAAAAGTAAACATAAATATAAAAAAATGTTTATAAAATAAATTTGCTTTAAAAACATCATTTTTAGGCTATAAATTTGTCTTTATGATGAGGTTATTTATACAATTGTATACCTTGAGAATACAGAAAATAAAAAGAAGTTAGTTTTTGAATTCTAACTTCTTTAAATTTTTTATTTTACTTCAAATTTTTCACGAACAATTTTAGCTACTTGTTCACAATATTTATCAGTTAGCTCATCACTACTTGCTTCTACCATTACTCGAATTAGGTTTTCTGTTCCAGATGCACGTAATAAGATACGTCCATTACCTTCTAATTCTTTTTCTACTTTTTCACATTCAGCTAGGATTTCGGCATCTTCCATAGCAGTTTTCTTATCAACTACTTTAATATTTACTAATTTTTGTGGATAGATACTAACTTCTGAAGCTAATTCTTTTAGAGATTTTCCAGATGTTTTAATAATGTTAGAAAGTTTAACAGCAGTAAGAATTCCATCACCAGTTGTAGCGTAGTTCATTAGAACGATATGTCCTGATTGTTCACCACCAAGTGAGTAATCATTTTTTCTCATTTCCTCAACTACATAGCGATCTCCCACTGCAGTTTTAACAGATTGTAATCCGTTTTCTTCCATAGCTTTATAGAAACCGATATTACTCATTACTGTAGAAACTACCATGTTATCTTTTAACTCACCTTGTTCTTTAAGGTGTTTTGCAAGAATAAACATGATTTTATCACCATCAACCACATTTCCTTCAGCATCAACTGCTAAAACTCTGTCACCATCTCCATCAAAAGCGAATCCTACATCAACGTTATTTTCTTTTACGAATTCAGAAATTGTCTCGATTTTTGTAGAACCTACATTATCGTTAATATTGATACCATTTGGTTGGCAACCAATAGTTTCTATATCAGCTTCTAAATCTCCGAAAATAAATGGTGCGACACCAGTTGTAGCTCCATTGGCACAATCTAATGCGATCTTAATATCAGATAAGTCTCCAGTGATAGATTGTTTAATATGTTGAATATATTTTTGAGTTAATTCATTACCACCGTATACTTTTCCAATTTTTTCAAAACTAGCGTTTTTAATTTGTTCAGAATTATCAATTAATGATTCGATTTCTAATTCTTGTTCATCTGTAAGTTTGAATCCATCAGGACCAAAAATCTTAATTCCGTTATCTTGATAAGGATTGTGTGAAGCAGAAATCATAATTCCACTATCTGTTTCAATTGTTTTTGTTAAATAAGCAATTGCAGGAGTAGGTATAGTACCAACTGTCATTACATTAACACCTGTACTAGTAAGCCCTGCTGTTAGTGCGTGTTCAATCATGTCACATGAAATTCTAGTATCTCTACCAATTACTACTTTTGGATGATCTTTTTTTTCAGTAAGTAATTTACCTAGAGCTTTACCTACTTTAAAACTCAAATCGGCTGTTAGTGATTCTCCTGCGATACCACGAATACCGTCAGTTCCAAAATATTTTCTCATAAAAAAATGACTCCTTGTTTTATAATCTATATGAATATTACTATATAAAAGGAAATAAGTCAAGGTTTAGGGGATATTAGAAGGATATGAAAGCATTATATTGGTTAATTGTCTACATTTTTTAATTTTAATGAACTAAAATAAAGAAATAGTAAGTTTGAAGAATAAAAAAATTGAGGAATGATTTTTGTTAATCATTCCTCTGACTAGTTTATTTATTTAATTCTTTAATATCGTCAAGTACTTTCTTAGCTTCATCTTTATTATTTTTAGAATATACATGTTTATTGTATATTATTGCACTTATAGAAATCATGTGAGCCGAAACAGGTGCTGCTAAGAATAGAAATGCTATTGCTAATAAGAATTTATATTCAAAGACATTTAGATAACGATAGAAGTATACAAATCCAGCTATAAGGATTAATTCTACAGCGAAAGATCCTGTAACTCCTGCGGCATGTATTTTAGTTATTTCATCAGGTAGTCTAATAAATCCTATTACTGTTGATAACATTGCTATTACTGCGATTAAAATCAGAAGTATAATAATAATGTCTAAAATACTATTTAGTATCATCACTAAAGACCTCCTTTTTAGCCAAGAATCTAGCGGTAACAACTGTACCTACTAAACATATAATAGCTATGATAAGTATAAGTGAAATATAAGAAAAAGTTTTATAGTACATACTAACTAAAACTATTAAGCACATTAGAGGCATAGCAAGT
The DNA here is from genome assembly GCF_041433735.1 of Gemella sp. 20925_1_85. Lineage (NCBI taxonomy): Bacteria > Bacillati > Bacillota > Bacilli > Caryophanales > Gemellaceae > Gemella > Gemella sp. 20925_1_85. Next base: position 54,179 of record NZ_JAPWCC010000008.1, read on the forward strand.
AAATCACTTGCTATTAATTTATCGAATATGCTTGGTTTTTTTACGATATAAATTAATAAGAAAAATATCATGGCAATACTAGCGAATATACCTAGTAAAATTGAATAGTTTAATACTTTATCCATTTAAATCAACCTCCAGTATTGCTTTTTCAAAACTATTTTTAATACCTTCAATCTCACCGGGAATATCATCAGTATCAAGGCAATGAATATGAAGTGTTTTATTATCATGACCAACATTAACTGTAAGTGTACCTGGTGTTAAAGTTATCATATTGGCAAGTAATGTAATTTGCCAATTTTTTGTTACTTCTAAAGGATATTCAAAAATAACAGGGTTAACATCAAGATCTTTTTTGAACATTAATTTTAAGACATTTATATCTGCTTTTAATAATTCAAACAAGAACATTAAGATTAATTTTATCCATTTATAAACATAAATGTAATAAAGTTGATCTCCTAGAATGTTTTTTGCAAATGTTTTTCTAAAGATGAATAGTAGTACCATACCCCAGAAAAATCCTACTGCAAAATATTCAGAATTATAGTTACCTGAAAAGAACATCCATACTACACCAACCAATATATTAATTAAAAATTGTAGTGCCATAATTATGCTCCTTTCTTAAGTACTAAGTCAATATAGTGTTGAGGATTTAGTACCATTTGTATACCTTTATCGAAGAAACCATCTAATAGATTAGTACTTACTCCGATAATAAGTGCTATTGCTACGATAGCGACAAGAGGAATTTGAACACCTTTTGGAAGAGGTTTTAAAATTAAACTCTTATTGATATTATCGTAGAATACATTTAAGAATATTCTAATTAAAGAGTAAAATACAACTAATCCAGATAAGGCAACTAAGATTGCTATGAATGTATTGTTGTTTGTGACTAACCCTTTAATTATTAGTGCTTTACCATAGAATCCACTGAAAGGTGGAACACCTGCTAATGATAGAACTATAATAAAATACGTCCAACCAAGAAGAGGATATTTATTGATTAATCCACATTTTTGGAGATATTTAACTCCACTAACGTAAATTATTAATCCAACAACTATGAATAATGCAGCTTTTAGTAATATGTCATTTACTGCATAGAATAAAGCACCTTTAACACCGAAAGTATTCAGTGTTGCTGTTCCACAGACCATAACTCCAAGAGAAATTACGATATTAAAAATTACTATTTGTTTTAAATCTTTTTGATAGATAGCTCCGATACAACCGGCTATGATTGAGACTGCTCCAAGTATTAATATATAAGACTTGATGAAGTTTGATTCGTAATAGAATAATCCATACGTTCTAATTATTGAGTAAAGTCCAACTTTTGTTAATAATGCTCCAAAGATTATTGAGATTGCAATTGGTGGTGCCGCGTATGATCTATTCATCCATGTGAATAGCGGGAATAGAGCACCCTTCATACAGAATACAAATATCATTACAGCTCCAACAAGGTATAATCCACGGCGATCAGCCATCGATGAGATTGTTTGTGATATGTACGCCATATTTAAGCTACCAACAATCGTGTAAAGATATCCAATACTAATAACAAATAAGCTACCAGCAAATACATTCATTAGTACATAACTAATAGAAGATTTAAGTTGTTCTTTATTAATACCTACTAACAGCAGTAAGTAAGATGACATAAGTAAGATTTCATAGAAAACGAAAAGGTTAAATATATCACCTGTAGTGAAAGCTCCGTTTATTCCAACCATAATTAATAAAAATCCTGGATAGAAGAAACTAAGTTCTCGAACTTTATCAATCGTTTTAAATGAATAAATCAATGTTGCGAGAAATACAACTGAAGATGTTGTAACTAAAACACTATTAAGTCCATCTAATGTTAAAGTAATACCAAATGGACTAGCCCAGTTCCCCATTTCTAAAATTAGTATTTGGTGTTTATTTACCATATAGATATTAAATATAGAAAATGCCAAGACTAGTAATGTTGCGAATGTTGTTAATAAACGTTGCATTGCTATTCTTTTTCTAAATAATACCGTTATTGCTGCGAATAGAAGGGGGATAAATATTGGTATAACAGGTAAATTACTATGCATTATTTCTTTCCTCCTTCATATTTTCTACGTCTTCAAGATCAATTACATTATCGCTGCCTTTTAGTTTGTAGTTAGCAATGTAGATTGAAATTAATAGACAAGTTACTGCAAATCCGATAACGATGGCAGTAAGAATAAGTGCTGCTGGGATAGGGTCTATATAATTTTTCCCTAATTCTGAAATAATAGGAATATCTCCATCATATAAACCACCTGCGATAAGTATAATAAGGTTAGCAGCGTGTCCAAAAAGACCAACCCCAATTATTATTCGCATCATACTCTTAGAAAGCATAAGGTAAACACCAAAACCAACAAGAATACCACATAAGATAATCATATAAAATTCCATTATTTACCATCCTTTCCAAAAGCTAAAATAACTGACATAAGAACTCCAACAACTACAAAGTATACTCCTAAGTCGAATATTGCAGCTGTATGTAATTCCATTTCTCCCATTATTGGAACGTGAATGTGAGTGAAATGATGTTTAAAGAAATTTTTTCCAACTACAACACCGCTAAAGGCAGTTCCTATAGAGAAAAGTAATCCAATAGCAGTTACATAAACATAGTTAATAGGTAGAAGTTTAGTGACTCTATCGATTCCATAAGTAAACATTGCTAGCGCTAATGCCATTGTACAAAGGAGACCACCAACAAAACCACCACCAGGAAGGAAGTGACCACCAAAGTACAAACTAAGAGAAAGTAAAAATATGCATCCTGAAATAATTGCAGATAATGATTTTAAAATTACGTCATTAGTTTTCATCTTTTGGGCCTCCTCGTTTAATAATTTTGAACATAGCATAAATGATTAATGCTACCATTGTCATAACAGTTATTTCAAACAGGGTATCAAATCCCCTAAAGTCTACGATAATAACATTTACTATGTTTCCACCACCAGATGCGACAACATTATCGAAATAAAATTGACTAATTTCTGATGGGTTTTTATAAGCGTATGATACTAGACCCACGATTATGAAACTAATACCAGTAAGTGTAGCAATTATTACGTTAGTAAGTTTAAAACTTTGTTTTTCTACCTGTTTTGTTTTATCAGTTAATAGTATAAATGCTATTAAGAAAATAATAGTAGAAATTGATTCGATTACAAATTGTGTCATTGCTAAGTCTGGTGCTCTAAATGTAACGTATAGCGCAGTCATCATAAATCCAATTCCAGAAGAAAGGATAATAAGTACTAGTCTATTGTATACAGTAGTTAGAGCGATACAGCATACGACAATACATAGTCCTATGAAAATATTCATGTAGTGAATTGTAGAGAAGTTATTAATTAACATAGGTCTACCAATTGCAAAGTAACCACCAATAATAGTTGCTGATAACACTACAAAGATATAACTCATATTTCTTCTAAGTTGGTTTGTAACAAATGTGTCATGAAGAGTACCACTTACTTTATGTAGTAAATTACCTAAGTTATTGTATGCGCCGTGAATAGAAATAATAGTAGGGTTTATACTATAAATTCCATTTCCGCTAGCGTATAATTTGTAGATTGCAAAACTTGCAATAATAACAACAATAGAAGTAAGAAGTTCACTTGAGAAGAAACTATCATGATGAACATGAGATATTACTTCGTTATTAGTTATTTTTACAGCAAGGGCAGCTTGTTGTGCTGGAATAACTACGTAATCTTTTATGAATGTATTAATAATTACAAAGACTACAAGTATTATTGGAGATATAAAGATACCATTACTTGGAAGATGTAATTTCTTAGTTCCCAGTATAGAATTATCGAATTTACCTAAGAATGGTTTGAATGCTAATATTAATGAATAAATAGCAGTTCCTAAAGCTCCAATAACTACAGCTATCACGATAACCATATATAGCATGCTTGATTGTGTTAATCCATAAACAACTGTTAAGAAGTATTCTTTTGAGTAGAATCCACTTAAAGGTGGGATTCCTGCCATAGAGAACCCAGCAATAATACTTAATATAAAGCTAAGTGGCATATATCTTCTGATACCACGAAGTTTTTCGATATCACGTGAATGGAATGAATGATCGATAATACCAGTAATCATAAATAAACTTGCTTTAAATGCTGCATGGTTAATAATATGGAAACATACTGCATAGAATGCAAATGTATAAACGTAGTGGTTATCGTTGTATAGACCAAGGTTGGCGATACCTATCATAAGAGTCATCATTCCAAGTTGGCTAATAGTTGAATATGCAAGAATTCCTTTTAAATCTTTTAGGAAAATTGCAGAAATAGATCCTATCAGCATAGTGATAGTTCCGAATATAATTAAGATATTACCAAATGAAGCGGTAAATGAGAATACAATTCCAATTCTTAGTAATAGATAGATTCCAGCTTTAACCATTGTAGCTGAGTGTAGGTAACTACTGATTGGTGTAGGTGCAGCCATTGCATCAGGTAACCAAATATGGAATGGAAATTGCGCTGATTTTGTAAATGCACCGAATATTATAAGAATCATCGCTATTACATATTTATTGTTGTATCCATGGTTTTTAGTGAATTCTATAATTTCACTAACGTTAAAACTTCCGGTAATATTATTTAAAACGAAAATTCCTGCTAGCATTAGGACTCCACCAAAGACTGTAATAATCAACGATTTTAGAGCTCCTTTTCTAGATGCATCATTTTCGTGCCAGTAACTAATTAATAGGAAAGAAGAAACAGATGTCATTTCCCAGAACATATACATACTAAGCATGTTGTCAGATAAAACGACACCTAACATGGCAGACATGAATATTAGTAAAAATATGTAAAATTTATGTAATTTTTCATCTGTAATACTCATATAGTAACATGAATATAGTATGACTAGAGTACCGATTCCTGTAATTAGTAATGAGAATAGAAGTGATAAACCATCAAGATTTAGGTTGATATCAAGTCCAGCGTTAGAAACAAATGCTAGTTTCTTATAGATTGTTCCACCTGAATAGATATACTTAAGATTTGAAATAAAATACCCAAACAGTATTAATGGTACAACTATAACAAATTTTCCAGTATGGATGGTTTTGAAGTTTTTCCTTAAGAAAGGTACGAAAAACATCGCAATTACTGGTAAAAAGACAGCTAATTGTAACATAAAAAAACCTCTTTCTAATTTATTTTTTTTATAACATTAATTATATAACAAAATAGCTTAAAATACTATTGATATTCAACTTTTATATAATTATTTTTCAATAAAAAATGATTAATAACATAAAGAAGTATTATAAAAAGTTATGAAAACGATAAAATAAAGTATTAATTATTTTCTGAAAATAATTAATATAATTATATTAATTTATCGAATTGAATATAGTGTGGACAGATGCTGGTTCTTAAAATGTGACTTGTAACGATAAAATAAACTCATTATTTTCAGAATATTTAATAGAAAATATAGATAATTATTTTTTTAATATCTCTTGTTTAAGGTGAGAAAAAAAGGTATAATAAAGTTATTAATATATTTACAGGGGGACTAACTGATGTCACATAAACAAACACCACATATTAAACCAAATGGAGTAGAAATCGCTGAAACGATTCTTTTACCAGGGGATCCTTTAAGAGCGAAATTTATTGCAGAAACATTTTTAGAAGATGCAGTTTGTTTTAATGAAGTGCGTGGTATGCTAGGATATACTGGAACATATAAAGGTAAAAAGATTTCTGTAATGGGAACAGGTATGGGACCAGCTAGTATCGGTATTTATTCTTATGAATTAATCCACACTTTTGGGGTTAAGAATTTAATTAGAATTGGGACATGTGGAGCATTACAACCAGAAGTAAAATTATATGATGTAATTTTAGGAATGGGATCTTCAACAAATTCAAACTACATGCACCAATATAACATTCCAGGAAACTACAGTTTAACTGCTTCATTTGATTTATTATTAAAAGCTTACAACAGAGCTCAAGAAATGGGTCAAGCAGTACACGTTGGAAATATTTTATGTAGTGAAATTTTCTATAATGCTGATGAAAAAGCAATGGAAAACTGGATTAAAATGGGAGTATTAGCTGTAGAAATGGAAAGTGCAGCATTATATGCTAATGCAACAGCAGCAGGAGTTAATGCTTTAACAATTCTAACTGTTAGTGATTCATTAGTAACTGGTGAAGAAACTACTCCAGAAGAAAGACAAACAGCATTTACGAAAATGATGGAAATTGCTTTAGGTTTAGCATAAAATTAGGAATTTAGAGGTGATATAATATGAGTAACTATCAAGAATTATATGAAAAATGGTTAAATAGTTCAGCTTTAACTGAAGAAGAAAAACTTCAATTAAAAAGTGTAGCTGAAGATGAAGTTGAAAAAGAAGATAGATTTTATAAAGAATTAGAGTTCGGAACTGCAGGATTACGTGGTAAAGTAGGAATGGGTTCTAATCGAATGAATAGATTCATTATCGCTCGTGCTACAAAAGCACTAGCACAAACTATTATCGACAATGGATTACAAGAAAAAGGTATTGCTATTGCTCACGATCCACGTCTTTTCTCAAAAGAATTTGCAAAATTAGCAGCTTTAGTAATGGCCAGTAATGGAGTTAAAGCTTACTTATTTGAAGACTTACGTCCAACACCTGAATTATCATTTGCAGTTCGTTATTTAGGGACAGCTAGTGGAATTAACATTACAGCAAGTCACAATCCAAAAGAGTACAATGGATATAAAGTATACTGGCAAGAAGGATCTCAAATTAAATCTGATATAAGTGATAAAGTTTTAGAATATATTAACTCAATGGATATTTTCGATAACTATGTTACATTAACAGAAGAAGAAGCAAAAGAAAAAGGATTATTAGTATATATTGGTGAAGAAATCGATGAAGAATTCTATAAAGAATCTTTAAACTGCGCTATTAATGATGAAAACATTGATAAAGATATTTCTGTAGTATATACACCACTTAACGGTGCTGGATATAAAGCTGTAACAACAGTTCTTGCACGTCGTGGGTTCAAAAATGTTCACGTTGTTGAAGAACAAAAAGATCCTGATGGAACTTTCCCAACAATTGAATATCCAAACCCAGAAGATACTGCAGCATTCGAATACGGTGAAAGATTAGCTAAAGAAGTTAATGCAGATGTAATCATCGCAACTGACCCTGACTGTGACCGTCTTGCTGTAGAAGTAATTCACAATGGTGAAGTAGTTTCTCTTAACGGTAACCAAGCTGGTGCAGTATTAGTTCAATATGTTATTGAAAATCTTGCTAAACAAAATAAACTACCTGAAAATCCAGTATTAGTTAAATCTATCGTAACATCTAAGATGGTAGAACCACTTTGTAAAGAATACGGAGTAGAAGTAATTGACGTTCTTACTGGATTCAAAAACATCTGTGCTTTACCGAATGAATGGGATATTACAGGTGAGAAAAACTATGTAATGGGATATGAAGAAAGTATTGGATATAACGTGGGTACTTTCCTACGTGATAAAGATGGTGTAACAATCGCTATGTTATTAGTAGAAGCTGCAGCATTCTACAAAACGCAAGGTAAAACATTAGTAGATGTACTTGATGGTTTCTATGAAAAATATGGTTACTACCTAGATAAAACTATCTCTATCGTACTAGAAGGAGCAGCAGGTGCTCAAAGAATTAAACGTATGATGGAAAAATATCGTGAAATCTTTGCTCGTGAAATCGCAGGAAGTGAAGTAGTGGCGATTACTGACTACTTAGTTCAAAAAGAGAAAACAGTAGCTACAGGTGAAGAAAAAGCTATTGAAATTGAAAAAACTGATGCTGTAAAATTCAGTTATTCAGATGAATCTTGGTATACTTTACGTCCAAGTGGAACAGAACCAAAAGTAAAACTTTATATCTATGTTAAAGATGCAGATAAGAAAGTTGCAGAAGAAAAATTAGTTAAATTTGAAGAAAAAGTATTAGAATTACTTTACTCAATCGACTAATAAAGTAAAAAAAGGAAGTGAGAAAAATCTCACTTCTTTTTTATTTATTATAATACTTTAGATACTCTTTACAGAATTCTCGAGCAGAAAGTTTACCACTTTGTCTGTCTGCATAAGAAGAGCTTACGAATTTTGAAATTTCATCTGTATATTCAACTTTAGGTAAAGGTTTCTCAAGAACTGTCTCTTTATTTATTGCGAATGTTGAGAAACAAATACCAACTAAACGAGTGTGTCTAGTTTCATGGTTAAATGCACTTAACTCAGCAAAAATTTCAACACTTCTAGTTCCAACTCTTGAGATATAGCTATCGATTATTAGTGCTTCGTGTCTATGAACTACATCTAAAAACTGATAAGTATCAATACTTGCTGTGAAAAATGGTAAATGAGTATATCTGCGGATTACTAGACCTTGTACATCATCTAACCAGTATAATGTTTGACCACCGAATAGTGTATCGTGTCTGTTCATGTGGTTTGGATAAATAGTGTGGAAATTTTCAATTCTAGTATCTTTATAATTCATAACTTCTTGCATGAAAAAGTTCTCCTTAAAATTTATTTTACTAATATCTAATATGAAATTAGAATACATAAGTAATTGTATCACAAATAGACAAATATATTAAGCATCATTTATCATTTTAAAGAAAAGTTATTTGAGAAAGTTGTTTTTTAAATATGATTTTTATAGCCTTTACATTTTGATAAAAATTATATTATAATAAAAGAAAATAAAAATGAGGTGAAGAATAATGAAATATGAAACTATGTTAGAACGTTTCTTAGGATATGTTAATTTTAAAACTAGATCTGATGCTGCTAGTACGACGATTCCATCTACTCCAGAGCAAAAAGATTTTTTACGTATGTTAAAAGGACAATTAGAGGAATTGAATCTTAGTGATATAGAATTAAATGAGGAAAACTGGTTTTTAACTGCAACATTACCTGCAAATACTGATAAACCATACGATAAAATTGGATTTATTTCTCATGTAGATACTGCAGATTTCAATGTTGAAGGTATTAATCCACAAGTAATTGAGAATTATGATGGTGAGGACATTGTTTTAAATAAAGAATTAAATGTTGTAATGAGTAAAGCTGAGTTTCCAAATTTAAGTAACTATAAAGGTCTAACTTTAATTACTACGGATGGGACGACTTTACTAGGTGCTGATGATAAAGCTGGAATTACTGAAATAGTGGAAGCTGTTAAGTATTTAAGTGAACACCCTGAAATTGAACATGGTGATATTCGTATTGCATTTGGTCCTGATGAAGAGATAGGGCGTGGAGCAGATCATTTCGATGCTAAAGGGTTTGCAACAGATTATGCGTTCACTATGGATGGTGGAGTTCTTGGTGAACTTGAATATGAAAGCTTTAATGCTGCACAAATCACATATAAAATTACTGGAGTAAGTGTTCATCCTGGTACCGCAAAAGGTAAAATGAAAAATGCTAATACGATTGCTGCAGAATTAGCCTCATTGTTCCCAGAGAAAGAAGTTCCTGAGCACACAGAAGGATATGAAGGATTCTATTTACTGCACAATATGCAAGCTAGAATTGAAGAAGCAGAAATGGTTTATATAATTCGTGACCATGATAAAGAAAAATTTGAAGCACGTAAGAAATTTGCTGAAGAAGTAGCAGTGAAAATTAATGAAAAATATGGTAATGTTGTGGAATATGATTTATTCGATCAATATTACAATATGGGAGATGTAATTAAAAAAGATAAACGTTGTGTCGATGTAGCAGAGCAAGCTATAAAAAATGTAGGGGTAACACCTATTATTATTCCGATTCGTGGTGGAACAGATGGTTCTAAAATTTCGTATATGGGTATACCGACTCCAAATATCTTTGTCGGGGGAGAAAACTTCCATGGACAATATGAATTTAGTTGTTTAGAACATATGGAAAAAGCTGCAGATACAATAGTTGAAATTGCTAAATTAGCAAAAAAATAAAATAACAATGATTTTTTAAAAATAATAAAGATATAACTCTATTACGCAATATTGATCTGGATATTTGTTTGGATAATATTATTGAGGTAGATATTAAATAATGATTATTTAAATAGTGTTTAATATTTATTTTGTAGTATAAAAGAGTTATATCTTTTTTTATATAAAAGTATTTTGAAATTTGAAAAAAATGATAAAAAATCATGCATTAGCCTCAAATATATGGTACAATAGTAATGTATATTAACTAAAAAATTGAAATGAAAGTGAGGATGGTTGTAAGATGACTAAAAAAACATTTTATGTTACAACTCCTATTTATTACCCAAGTGGTAACTTACACATAGGGCATGCGTATACAACAGTAGCGTGTGACGCTTTAACAAGATATAAAAAATTAAGTGGATATGATACATACTTTTTAACAGGTACAGATGAACATGGTCAAAAAATTCAACAAAAAGCTCAAGAAAAAGGTATTTCAGAACAAGCTTATGTTGATGAAATGATTAAGGATATTAAAAATTTATGGGAAGCTATGGATATTAACTATAGCAAATTTATTCGTACAACAGATGATTATCATGAAAGAGCTGTTGCTGAAATTTTTGATAAATTAGTTGAAAAAGGAGATATCTACCTTGGAGAATACAAAGGTTGGTATTCAATTAGTGATGAGGAATATTTCACGGAAACTCAACTTCAAGAAGTTTTCAGAGATGAAGAAGGAAATATGATTGGTGGAATAGCACCAAGTGGAAACGAAGTGAAATTAGTTAGTGAAGAATGTTACTTCTTCAAAATGAGTAAATATGCAGATAGATTAGTTAAGTATTATGATGAACACCCAGAATTCATCTTGCCTGAAAGCAGAAAAAATGAAATGCTTAATAACTTTATTAAACCAGGATTAGAAGACTTAGCTGTTACTCGTACAACTTTCGATTGGGGAGTAAAAGTAAAATCTAATCCAAAACACGTTGTATATGTGTGGATTGACGCTTTAGTTAACTACATTACAGCGTTAGGTTATGCAACTGGAGAAAGTGAAGAACTATTTAACAAATACTGGCCAGCTGATGTACAGGTAGTTGGTAAAGAAATTGTACGTTTCCACGTGATTTATTGGCCAATACTACTTATGGCATTAGATTTACCTTTACCTAAGAAAATCTTCGCTCACGGTTGGTTATTAATGAAAGATGGTAAAATGAGTAAGTCTAAAGGTAACGTAGTAGATCCGTACATGTTAATAGAGCGTTATGGCTTAGATTCAGCACGTTATTACTTACTACGTGAAGTTCCATTCGGACAAGATGGTATTTTCACACCAGAAAGTTTTATCGATAGAATTAACTCAGATTTATCAAATGACTTAGGAAACCTATTAAATAGAACTATTTCTATGATTAATAAATACTGTGGTGGAGTAATTCCAAAATTTGTTGAACCAACTACAGAATTCGATAAAGAATTAATAGCTTTATCAAAAGAAGTTATTGCAGAATATGAAGAATACATGGAAAACATGCAGTTTTCTAAAGCGTTAGAATCAGTGTGGAAATTTATTTCTAGAACTAACAAATATATCGACCAAACTACACCTTGGATTTTAGCAAAAGATGAAGCAAATCAACCTGAATTAGATAAAGTAATGAACTACTTAGCGGAAAGTCTTCGTATAGCTACAATTTTAATAGCACCTGCTTTAACAAAAGCACCAACAGAAATTGCTAAACAATTAGGTATTAGAGAAGATTTATTAGTGTTTGAATCTGCTAAAACTTTTGGTGTATTCGATGGAACTGTAAAAGTTGTAGAAAAACCAACTCCAATCTTCCCAAGATTTGATAAAGAAGTGGAAGTAGAGTACATTAAAGAACAAATGTCACCAAAGGCGCTTGAGAACTTAGAAACAGAATCTAAAGAAGAAAATGAAGATACTTATGTTGAACTTGCTGAAGAAATTACAATTGATAAATTCTTTGAAACTTCTTTAAGAGTAGCAGAAGTATTAGAATGTGAAAAAGTTAAGAAGAGTTCAAAATTATTGAAATTTAAACTTGATTTAGGAAATCACCAAAGACAAATAGTTTCTGGTATTGCTAAATACTATGATCCAGCAGAATTAGTAGGTAAAAAAGTAGCTGTAGTAGCTAATTTAAAACCAGTTAAATTATGTGGAGAATTAAGTGAGGGAATGATTTTATCAGCAGAAAAAGACGGTATCTTAAGAGTAGTTGAAATTAACGCTGAAATTCCTAACGGAGCAGAAATTAGATAATATGTAAAGAGAATGTAGTAAAAACTATATTCTCTTTTTTTAGGGATTTGAAACTATTTAAGTGTACAAAATAATCCACCTGGGGAATCTCCTCAGGCGGATTAAATTAATTATCTTGTTGTTCTTTGGTTGCTTTGAGAGTTAGAGGCGTTTTTATTATCATTACTATCTATGTTTTTAGTCTTAGGCGTTTCTCTATTAACCTCAATTACACGAACTGGATTAACAGGTACGAATGATCCATCAGATACATGATAAATTAATCTGTTGTTATTAATTCCGATACCGTTAATATTAAGTTGTGCACCATTACCAAAGGTAACTCTAACTTTGCTTGCTGCTTCATCAGAATATACATTTTGTGTAGCTAAGAATTTAATCGCTACTGGACGAGAAATAAAGTTTTCAAGTTCATCGTTCTTAGAATCTACTGATACGAATTTTTCATTGGCTGTGATAAATTGACCTTGTAGATTTCCTGATGAAATTTGATACATTAAATACCCAGCAGGGGATACAATCTTGTTCACTGTTAGTTTAGTACCAGGTTCAATAACTTCACCTTGATCTGACCAACTAGCTGATTTAAAAGCATGAATTTTCTTGTTTACTGTAACTTGACGATCTACATCAAATGAATATGAAGTGAAAGTTCCAGCAAGTTTAGCAGTGATTTCTTCATCTTGAGCATCAGAATCAATACGAGCAGCCTCGGCTTTCTCTTGTGCTTCTAAAATTTTAGCTTTTTCTTCAGCTTCTTTTTGTTTCTTCATTTCTTCCGTAGTATCTACAGCAGTAGTATTAGTTTCTCCAAAGCTTACATAGTGCTCTTTAGCTGAAGAAATGAACTTAAGTGTAACTAAGAAGCAAAGTGATAGTATTATTGCTAAGATAAGTGATGTAGCAATTCTTACTTTAATATTTTTTGATACTTTTTTAATTTGATCGTAATTTTCAACTTTTTGTCTAAAAACTTTTTTAGCAATATAGGTTTTAATGTATATTAGAGATACTACGAAGATATTTCTTACATTATTATCGATGTATTTAACTTTAAATGCAGTTTCATCTTCATTTATTACTTCTTTTTTTATACTATGTATTTCTTTTTTTAGACCATCAAGTTTATACTCAATATCTAAGTTTTTTTGAATTTTTTCAATAATCTTTTTCTCAGAGGCTATATCTTTTTGAGTAATTTGTTTTTGAGCTACTAAACTATTTAATCTTTTCTCCTCTAAAGTTATTTTCTCTTTATCGGCTTTTCTATTTTTAAGAGTTGCAATAGTTAATTTTTTCTCTTCGATTTTATCTTCCAAAGAAATTAATGTTGTTTGTAATGAAAGTAAAGTGTTTTCGTGTTCTCTCATTTCATTTTCTTTTTGTAAAAACTCTATTTTCTTTTTATCTTCTAATATTTGGAATTCTTTTTCTTTTCTTCTATATTCTCTTTTTCTTTTTTCAGCCTGTTCTTTTTCGATGCGTTGGCGTTCAAGTTCTTTTTCGCGAGCAATACGTTCTTTTTCAAGACGCTCTTTTTCACGTTGTTCAGCTTTTTCTTTTTCGATACGTTGACGTTCAAGTTCTTTTTCGCGAGCAATACGTTCTTTTTCAAGACGTTCTTTCTCACGTTGTTCAGCTTTTTCTTTTTCGATACGTTGACGTTCAAGTTCTTTTTCGCGAGCAATACGTTCTTTTTCAAGACGTTCTTTTTCACGTTGTTCAGCTTTTTCTTTTTCGATACGTTGGCGTTCTAATTCTTTTTCGCGAGCAATACGTTCTTTTTCAAGACGTTCCTTTTCACGCTTTTCAGCTTTTTCTTTTTCGATGCGTTGACGTTCTAATTCTTTTTCGCGAGCAATACGTTCTTTTTCAAGACGCTCTCTTTCACGTTGTTCAGCTTTTTCTCTTTCAATACGCTGACGTTCTAATTCTTTTTCTCTTTCAATACGCTCTTTTTCAAGACGCTCTCTTTCGGCGCGTGCAATCTCATTTTTTTTGCGTTCTTCTTCTATTTTACGCTGCTGTTCTTCAAATTTTTTCTTTGCTTTTTCTAGTTCAAGTGCACGTTGTTTTAATTCTTTTTCTTTTAATTTTACTTCTTTTTCTTTCTCACGAAGTTCCTTTTCTAGAGTTGATTCATCAAGTTGATCTTGATTATTAATAGAAGTAGTAGATTCATTATTTTTAAAATTAAAAGTTTTTATTTGCTTTTTTAAACGACCAAAAAAAGATATTGAATTATCTTTTTCTTCAGTCGAATCTGTAGTATTTGTTTCAACTACTTTTTCTTTTAGTTCTTTTGACATAAAAAAAATCCTTTCACACACTATTAATAATTATTATATCATAAAATTATAATATATTTATATAAAATATGCTTAAAATACCGGTAAATTATTAAAAAAACTTTCAACTCTAATTGAAATATGTTATCATTAGGTGTAGATACTTTTATCATAAAAAATTATAAAATAAAGAGGTATAAATTATGAAGAAAACAATAAGCTTTAAGGGTACACCAGTAACTATTGAAGATAAATTAAATGTTGGGGATATTTTCCCTAACTTTAGAGCTGTAACAAAGACTCTATCAGAATTTGAATTATCAGATTATAAAGGGAAAAATGTAATTATCAACACATTCCCATCTATTGATACAGGGGTTTGTGCTTTACAGACAATTAATTTCAATAGAGAAGTAAGAGATTTAGCAGATACTGTAGTTATTACAGTTTCAAAAGATTTACCTTTTGCCCTAGGAAGATTCTGCGCTGATAAAGAAATTAATAATGCAATTACTGTTTCTGACTATAAGTATCGTGACTTCGAAAATAATAATGGTCTTCTAGTAGAAGAATTAGGATTATTAACTCGAGCTGTTTTTGTACTTGATAAAGAAGGAGTTATCCGCTATAAGGAAGTATTAGAAGAAATTGGTGAAGAGCCAAATTATAAAGTTGCTCTAGATGAACTTAAGAAAATATAGTGGGGTAATCGATGACAGAATTAAAATATATAAATAAAGAAGATAACAAGAACTTACAAATAAAAGATTTAATCACCTTAGGTCTCTATACAATTTTATTAATTCTTGTAATGGCAGTAGGTATTGGAATTTCTACACTTTTGACATCTGTTATATTTGGAGGTAAAGTTTATTTTGCAACATACACTTCAATAACAGCTGCATTAGTGTGTGGTAGTGTATATAGTTTAATTTTTAACAAGATTAATAAAAATATGGCTATATTTATTATGATTGCGATAATTGGTATTTTTATGACTGTTTCTGGTCACTCGGTAGTGGGTGGAATAGTATTAATCTTTGCAGCAGTTTTAGCGGAGATTGCATTCAGATATGGAAATGAATATTTATCATACCTATTCTTTAATCTAGGAAATATTGGGATTATTTTACCAATGTTCTTTATGAAAGATTCATACGTCAAACATCTTCAAAATAGAAATTACTCAGATGAGAAGATAAATCTAGTAATGAGTAGTACAGATATGAAGACATTTATTTTTATAGTTGTCTTTACTATAATATTCTCAATAATTGGGACATATCTAGGAAGAAAATTATACTTTAAGAATTTTAATAAAGCAGGACTATAGAATGTTAAGGTTAGATATTAGAACCAAGATTTTTATATTAGTTATTGCAAATATACTAATGTTTAAAATGATGACAATACCTGTTCACCTTTTAGTAGCACTATGTTTTTCAATATACTTAGGAATTAGTTCTAATTTTAAGAGAATGAGTAGATTTTTTGGAATATATTTATTCTTTACTGCATATGAAGTATTTTTTGCTCATACAGTTACATTACAGGTTATTGACAGTTTCTTATTATTAACTGCATTAATGTTTAAGACGTTGTATTTCCCATTATGTGCAGGGATGGCTTTAGTAAGTAGTTCAAAAGTTTCAGAACTGATCTGCTTTTTGAGAAGCATAAAGTTACCAAAGAAAATGATTATAGTGCTAGCAGTATTATATAGATTTTTCCCAGTGTTACTTACAGATTATAAGTTAATAAAGAATTCATTACGAATGAAAGGAATTGGAGTAAGTAGGGGTTACTACTTACTTCATCCAATTAAATTCTTTGAATATGTATTTGTTCCTTATGTAATAATAAGTACCAATATAGCAAATGAGCTATCGGTGTCCTGTTTATGTAGAGGAATAGATAATGAAGAGAAACCAAGTAGTTATATCGAATTAAAGTTCAATAAAATTGATTATTTAACTATGATTGTCATAGCAAGTGCTTTTTGTTATATTATGTATATGAGGTGATAAATTGATAACATTTAAAAATTTTAATTATAAATATATTGAATCAGAAAAATTAAATATTGAAGATTTATCACTTAATATAAAAAAAGGTGAATGTATTCTTTTTACTGGTGCTAGTGGTTGTGGAAAAACTTCCATTTTGCGAGTTTTAAATGGATTAGCACCAGAATTTTTTGATGGTGGATACAGTGGTGAATTAAAAGTAGCTCACCTTAATATTGGAGACAAATTAAAAGATTTTTCAAAAGTAGTAGGAAGTGTTTTTCAAAATCCTAAAAATCAGTTCTTTAATCTTGATTCTACGAGTGAACTTGCCTTTAGTATGGAAAATTATGGTTATTCTAAATCAGAGATACAAAGTAGAATTGATGAAGTGATATCAGAATTTTCTGCAGAATATCTTTTGGAAAGAAACGTCTTAGAACTAAGTGGCGGAGAAAAACAAAAACTAGCTTTTATGGCAAGTATGATGTTAGATGCTGATGTATATGTTCTAGATGAGATAACTAGTAACCTAGATTTGAAGTCGATACAGCTTATTTCATCAATAATCGAAACATTGAAGAAAAAAGGTAAAACTATAGTTGTTGCTGAACATAGAATATATTATCTAAAAGATTTAATCGATAGAATGTATATTATTAAAGATGGTAAATTGCTCCATGAAGTTACTAAAGAACAGCTATCAGATTTTGATAGTAGAGCTTGTCATACTAGACAAATTGATTTATCTAAAGTAGAGCTAGGTAATAAAGAAAATAGAAATTTTAAAGAAGACTTTTTAAATATCGAAAGACTTGAATATAAAGTTCATGATAGGAAAATTGAACTCCAAAGTGAAAGTTTCGCAGCTTCGAAAATCTATACTATTATTGGGGATAATGGTTGTGGGAAAACAACTTTTGCTAATGCTCTATGCGGTCTGCATAAATCAAAACATAAAATTAAATTAGATGAAAAATATCTAAATAATAAAGGTTTAGTAAAAAATGCATTCCAAGTAATGCAAGATGTTAACTATCAATTATTTACTAATCAGGTAGAAAAAGAAATTAAGTTAGGTAGCGATAATTTATCGTTATTTGATGAAGTTGTAGATAGATTAAACATTAGAAAATTTTTAGATAGGCACCCGAATACTTTATCTGGTGGAGAAAAGCAAAGAGTTGCTATAGCTTCTGCGCTTTTATCAAATAAAAAAGTACTAATCTTTGATGAACCAACTAGCGGTCTAGATTATGTAAATATGATTGAACTAAGTCGCTTGATTGAAGAAATAGCCAAGAATGATGTTGTGATATTCATAATTACACATGATTATGAATTTTTATGTCAGATTTCAGATGAGGTTCTTTATTTTGACAAGGAAGGCATTAAAGAGCGTATCGAAGTTAATGAAGAAAATAAAAATAGAATATTAGAATTAATGAGTTAATGTACATTGTATATTAACTCATTTCTTAACTCAAATGAGTTGTTAAATTGAAGGTATCATGATAAAATATATAAGTTACAAAAAATAATTAGGATAAGGAGGGAACTTATGTCATACGCTTCAGATATGAAGAAAGAATTAACTTTAATAGAAATAACAAAAGATAGAGAATTCTTATCAGAGTTATCAGCCTTAATAAAGATGAATGGTGTACTGAACATATCAAACGGTAGGTTAAGTTTAAGTTTTCAAACAGAAAATGCTTCTATAGCAAGAAGAATGTTTTCATTAATAAAGTTTTTCTATGATGTTCATGTAAATATTTCTGTTAGAAAGAAATTGAAATTGAAGAAAAATAATGTATACATTTGTCGTTTAGATCAAAATGTAAAAGAAATTTTAACTGATTTATATATACTAAATGATAACTATACAATGAGAATAGACATAGCAAAAGAATTAATTGATACTGATGAGAAGAAAAGAGCTTATCTACGTGGAGCATTTTTAGCAGGAGGATCTATTAATAACCCTCGTACTTCTAGTTATCATATGGAAATCTTCTCTTCTTACGAAGAACATAATAAGGAATTAAATGAGCTTTTAAATAGTTATAAATTGAATGCTAGAAGTCTTGAAAGAAAAAAAGGTTTTATAGTTTATATTAAAGAATCTGAAAAAATAGCAGAGTTTATTAACTTAGTTGGAGCTTTTCAAGCTTTATTCCAATTTGAAGATGAAAGAATTGTTCGAGATATTAATAACTCGGTTAATAGAATGCAAAACTGTGACATGGCTAATATGAATAAGACTGTTAATGCTTCAGCAAAACAGGTTGAGGATATTAACATAATAGAGGAAAGAATCGGACTTGATAATATTGATGAGAAACTTAGAGTTGTTGCAGAAGCAAGACTTAAGTATCCAGAATATCCGCTAAAAGAAATAGCAGAAATGATTGAGGATGGAAAATTATCAAAATCTGGTTTAAATCACAGGTTCCGAAAAATTGCTAAGATAGCTAAGGAATTAAAAGAAGGTACTTATCAAGCAAAATAAAAGAAGTGAGGAAGAACAATGAGTAAGTGGGATGAACAAATACTAGTAGTTAATAGAAAAGAATTATTTAATAATGAAGAAAATCATTTCTATGGATTTATAGAAAAAAATGATGAAAAAACTAAGAAAATTATTGATACATTTGAATCATATGAAGTTAAACGTCGTGGTGATATGGAAGAAGATCCAAATTATAAGCAATTAATAGGTTATGTTCTTCTTAAAGATGAAGTAACAGGTGAGGTACTAGTTTACAAACGTTTAGTTGGTGGAGGAGAAACGAGACTGCACGGAAAAGCATCTGTTGGTATTGGTGGACATATGAATAAAGTTGAAGGAAAAACAATTTTTGAAATGTTAAAAATTAATGCCGCACGTGAATTAAATGAGGAAGTTGGAGTTTCAGAAGAAGAAGCTTTAAATAACCTACATTTTATTGGTCTAATAAATGATGATAAGACAGAAGTTGGGCAAGTCCATGTAGGCGTTGTTTATGAGTGTAAAGTAGATAAACAACGTGTAGAAGTTAAGGAAGATGATACTCTTGTTATAAAATGGATGACAGGGGAAGAGGCCAAAGCAGAAGAAAATTATGAGACTTGGTCAGAATTTTTAAAACCAATTTTTTAATAAATAAAGATGAACTTTTATAGGTTCATCTTTATTCGTTAAATTAGTAATATTTATTATATTGCGTTATAAAATCTTACATAATATTGAAAAAAACACCAGTTAAATGTAATATTAAATTATGTAATTTGAAAATATAATAGTAATTAATAGTTAATACTAAACAGTATTATTCTGTTTAAAAAAAACATTAAGTAAGAAAGGATGATAGTATGTTTAATATTAAAATGGATATGATTCAAACTGTCGGATTGGCAGTTATTATATTAATTCTAGGAAGATTCTTAAGGAAAAAGGTTAAATTTTTTGAAACTTACTGTATTCCATCTCCAGTTGTTGGAGGTTTCCTATTTGCTATAGTAAATTTAATTTTAAGGAAAACTAATTTAGTTATTTTTGAATTTGACAATACGTTACAGAGTTTCTTTATGACTTTATTCTTCACAAGTATTGGTTTCAATGCAAGTTGGAGATTATTGAAAGTTGGTGGGAAAAAAGTAGTTATGTTCCTTATTATGGCTGTAGTATTAGTAATACTTCAAAATGTTGTAGCTGTAGGTGTAGGGTATTTAACAGGTGTAGATCCTTTAATAGCATTACTAACTGGATCGACTGCTATGACAGGTGGACACGGTACTGCAGCAGCGATGGCACCAATAGTAGAAGAGTTAGGGCATACTAGAGCAAAGAGTGTAGCCATTGCAGCAGCTACTTTTGGACTTATAGCGGGATCTAGTTTAGGTGGGCCATTAGCTAATAGGTTAATAAAAGGAAAGAAACTAGAAGTTGTAGCGGAGAAAGTTGATAATGAAAAAGTGAGAAATGATGAATTTCTTTTTAATAATGATGTAAAAAAACTTGATGGAGAGAATTTTGCTAAAGCATTCTTTTTAATTTTATTATCAATGTTTATAGGTAGTTATGTTTCTACATTTTTAAATCAGTTTTTAAACTTTCCCAACTACATAGGACCGATGATTGTTGCGGCTATTTTAAGAAATATATCTGATAATACAACTAAATTTGATTTACACTACGAAGAAGTACATATTTTAGAAGATGTTTCGTTGAATTTATTCCTTGGAATGGCAATGATTAGTTTAAGATTATGGGAATTAAGTAGTGTAGCGGGTCAACTAGCAGTATTATTACTTGCACAAGCGCTTTTAGCATGGGTATTTATTTACTTTGTAACATTTAGATTTATGGGTAGAAATTATGATGCAGCAGTATTATCTGCAGGACATGTAGGTTTTGGACTTGGAGCAACGCCAAATGGTATTGCAAATATGCAAAGTGTCTGTGATAAGTACAAACATTCGCACATAGCATTCTTTGTAATGCCTATAGTAGGGGCACTATTTATAGACTTCTTTAATGTAGCGATAATAAGTGGATTCTTCTCGTTCTTGTCTAGATAGAAGAAGATTTGGCTTGATTAAATATTTTAATCAAGTCAGGCTGTTGACAAATAGGTCAACAGCCTGTTTTTTAACTGAAATAAAATCCTTAAAATGGTATAATATAAGTATACAAAGGAGGTTTTAGTATGTTTAATAAAGTAGAAAATATCAAAGATGAAATAATACTAATGACATTATCAGAAATAGTACCTAAAGATC
>NZ_JAPWCC010000009.1:0-68293 GCF_041433735.1 Gemella sp. 20925_1_85
CTACTTCTTTTGCATCTTCTACAGCATCTTTTACGTCTTCTGCTTTATCTGCTGCTCCATCTTTTAATTCTGCTGCTTTTTCTACTACTGCATCTTTAACATCTGCCGCTTTATCCGCTACTACACTAGCTACATTTTTTACACCGTCAAATGCATCTTCTGCTGCTTCTTTTACTTTTGAAACTACTTTTTCTGCGAATCCTTCAGCTTGTAATTTTTCGTTACCTGTTAATTTCCCTAATCCTTCTTTTACTGAACCTTTTAATTGATCAAATTTGTTTTCTAATGACATAATAGTGCCTCCTAAATATTACTTTTTATTTATCTTTTTTTACCATGTTTTTTACGCCGTCATAAGCATCTTCTACGGCATCTTTAGCATCCTCTGCAGCTTCTTTCACTTTTGAAAATAGTTTCCCCGCGAATCCCTCATTTGCTTTGTCTGATACTACTTCTTTTGTTTCTTCTACTTTGTCTGCAGTCGCTTCTTTTACATCTTCTGCTTTGTCTACTACTGCTTCCGCTTCTTCTACTTTGTCTACAGTCGCTTCTTTTACATCTTCTGCTTTGTCTACTACTGCTTCCTTAGCTTCTGTTGCTACTTCTTTCACTTCTTCTACTTTGTCTGCAGTTGCTTCTTTTACATCTTCTGCTTTTTCTACTACTGCTTCTTTAGCTTCTGTTGCTACCTCTTTTGCTTCTTCTACTTTTTCTGCAGTTGCTTCTTTTGCATCTTCTACTTTTTCTACTACTGCTTCTTTAGCTTCTGTTGCTACTTCTTTCGCTTCCTCTACTTTGTCTGCAGTCGCTTCTTTTACATCTTCTGCTTTGTCTACTACTGCTTCCTTAGCTTCCGATGCTACTTCTTTCGCTTCTTCTACTTTTTCTGCTGTGGCTTCTTTTGCTTCTTCTGCTTTTTCTACTACCGCTTCCTTAGCTTCTGTTGCTACTTCTTTTGCTTCTTCTACTTTGTCTACAGTTGCTTCTTTTACATCTGATGCTTTTTCTACTACTGCATCTTTTACATCTACAGCTTTGTTTACCACTGCATCTTTTACATCTACAGCCTTATCTACAACTACTTCAGTTGCATCTCCGACTTTCTCTTTAACTACTGAAAATCCATCACTTATACCTGCTTTAGCTGATGTAAAGGTATCAGATGCAAATTCTCCTGTTGATTCAACAACATTAGACACACGATCTTGTAAACTTACTGAATCTGCTTCATGTTGTTCTTTAGTTTTAATATCGATTACATTGACATTAACTTCTACAACCTCTAGTCCAGTCATTTTATTTATATCAGTTGTAATCACTCGTTTAATTTCCTCAAAGATTTCAGGAACATTTTTTTTATATTCTACTATGATATTTAAATCAACAGCTACTTGTTCCTTACCTACTTCAATATTAACACCTGATGTAACATTATCAGTATTAATTAATTTATCTGTTAAATTTGAGAAAAAACCTCCATCAACTGCTAGTAATCCTGAAACATTTTCTAAAGCTTGACCGATAATTTTTTTAATTACATCATTATCAAATGTCAATTCTCCTCTAGCCTCACTATTACTTGTAGTTAATTCTTTTTTTTCTACGTTATTTTCATTTGGATTAGACATATATCTTTTCTCCTAATTACAAATTTTTATATTTTGTTCTTTATATAATATCCTGTTACAATTCCTAGTACAGTGAAAATCAAAACAAAAATAGTTTTGAAAAATCCTAAGAACAGAATTAAAAAAGCTAGAAATGCTCCCAATAATCCTGATACAACAGTGTATTGATGTTTTTTTAGCCATTCCATAATTTATGTCCTCACTTTACACGACTTGTACTCTTTTTATTTGCCTTTTTCTGAATATCTGAAACAGAAATCTTAAGTTTTACAGCTTTATCTATACCGAAAAACTCAACCAATCCATCTTTTATTCCTTCTCGAATCTCATCGCTCTTCTGAATAATATTCTCTGAAGAAGCTGATTCTCCTTTTACATTAATGCGGCATTTATTTCTTCTATTATTTATTTTTACCGATGGATTATTAATTAATCCTTGCTCAATCACTAAATTTTTAACAAATCCTTCAATAGCTGAATTTGTTAGTGATAATTTACCACCTTTATCAGATAGTTTTACTTCTAAATGTTGTTTAGGATAAAATGCTATTACTAATATTGAAAGAATTATCAATGTTGATAATACTAATGCTCCCCAGAAAATATATCTAGAAAGATAAAATTCTAAGAAAGAAAATTGTTTCCAATCGAATAATTGTAAATCTAAAAATTGTGGATCTAACCCGCTAACATTATGATACTCTATCATAATAGGAACCATAACCGTTAAAGCTAATAGACAAACAATAATAGAAATTATTTTTTTTGTTTTAGACATTTTAAACCTCCTTTCAAAAATTGACTATTCATTTTAGAAAAAAATTATTTAAGATTTTTTCCCAAAGAATATTGATACTATAGTTACTACAATTGCCGCACCTAAGATAGAAGGAATTAACGCCATTCCACCTAGGCTTGGACCCCAAGCTCCAAATAATGATTGTCCTACTGATGAACCTACTAAACCTGCGATAACATTAGAAATGATACCCATGGCTCCGCCTTTTTTTGTGATTCCGCCAGCTACAAACCCTATGAAACCACCTACTATAATTGACCAAATCATAATTATTTCTCCTTTCTTTAATTATTTTATATAAATATTTATACACTAATAACAAATATTTATTATAGATATGATATATCACTTTTTATTTTAAATCAATATAACTGCTCACAAAATTTAAAAAAGTTTTATAATTTATGTTGAAACACTAATTAATCAATAATTAAAACAGCTTTCATCATAAATATATATTTGAAAAAATAAATCAAAATTTACTATAAAAATAAGATTTATATAAATTTTAAATTATTATTTTTAATATTTTAATCAATAACAAATAAAACCTATTCATATAACACAGTTTTATTGATTTTAATTTATAAATGTTTTTTAGAAATATTTGTGATTAATATAATTATTTATCAACCTTAAAAAATCTGTATAAAAAAATAGGTGGTTGGCCAAGTTTTCTTTACTTCCGCCAATCACCTATAGTACAAAAATATTGAATCTCTTCCTTCGTTACTTCAATTTATCCATATCCTAACAAAAGAATTCAATAAACATTCGTCTTATTTTAATTTTTCTTTAACGCTGTCAATAGCGCCTTCTACTGCATCTTTAGCACCTTCTGCAGCTTCTTTTACTTTAGAAACTACTTGTTCTGCTAAACCTTCACCTTCTAATGATTTATCTCCAGTTAATTTTCCTAAACCTTCTTTAACTGATCCTTTGATTTCTTCGAATTTGTTTTCTAATGACATAATTTTGCCTCCTGTATATTACCTATCAATTTTTCTATAAATCGAAATTAAATATACTTTTCTTTAAATATTTTTCATAGATATTAATTTGTTAATTTCTATACTTTATATAATATATCATTTCAAATTATTAATCAATGAAACTGCTCGCAAATTTAAAAAAGTTTTATTATTTATCATGAAACAGTTTAAAAAGCTACTAGTAACAGTATTCTCACTACATTTATACTACAATAAAAAATCTTATAACAACAGTAATTTCTATTTATTTTTTAGATATTTCTACTATAAACAGATTCCTTTATTCTTTTTAACAGTTTATTGAGGTTAAATTTATTAATCTATTTTAGATTTATTCATAGAGGATGTAGAACTTACTAAAATTATCAAATAAGAGAGACTAGGCATCCTAATCTCTCTTGAATATTATTTATTATATTTCTCTACTATTTTCTTAGCGCTAGCTAAGTTCATATGTTTTTCTTTTCTTAGTTCTTCTACGATTAATTCAATATTATCATTAGTAGCTCCAGCTAAAATCGCTAAAGATTTTGCGTGTAGTTTCATATGACCTTTTTGAATTCCATCTCCTACTAACGCTTTTAGCGCTGCTAGGTTCTGAGCTAGTCCAACAGAAACGAGTATACTCGCTAAAGTTTTCGCATCAGGATTGTTTAATAATTCTCGCGCCACTTTTACAGTAGGATTTATTCCGATAGAACCACCCACGCTTGCAACCGGCATAGGTAATGTAATTTCTCCTAAAAGCACCTTAGCCTCTTCATCACAACACCAAGTAGAAAGTCCTTGGTACTTACCGTCTTTAGCAGCGTAGCTTTGACATGCCGCTTCTATAGCTCGCCAATCATTTCCACTCGCTATTACAACACTATCGATACCATTGAAGATACCCTTGTTGTGAGTTGCTGCTCGGTAAACATCGGCTTTAGCAAATTTACTAGCCAGTTCGATTCTTTTCGCAAGATACTCTCCATTTTCTCCTAAGTTTTCAAATGGAATAGTACATTTCGCTGTAACTAGAGAGCGTGTCGCATAATTTGATAAAATCGCCATTAAAGCTACACCCTCAGTTAGTGATTCTAACGAAACTTTAAGTGCCTCTAGCATAGTATTTAGCATATTCGCCCCCATCGCCTCTAAAGTATCAACGATAAGGTAAACAACTACGAAGTCCGTCCCATCTTCTGATAGAACTTTAACCTCAATATCACGAGCACCTCCACCACGAGCTACGATAGACGGATAAGCCTCATTCGCTGTTTTTAAAAGTAAATCTTTACTTTGTAAAATACGTTCGACCGCTTCATCAGTGTTAGCTATATTATATAAAGCTACATGTCCTACCATCTTCCTATCTAGGACTTCTGTTTTAAAACCACCAGACTTCGCTACGATTTTTCCAGCATTACTACAAGCAGCAACTACCGATGGTTCTTCCGTAACGAATGGTACCACATATTCTTTATTATCAACGACAAAATTTGGTACAACACTAAAAGGTAACGAGAAAGTTCCTATTACATTCTCAACCATATTATTAGCCGTATCAAAGTCTAAAACTTCATTATTTTTTAAAACAGAAAGATACTCTTCACTTAAAATATCAGCTTGTTCAATAACCTCTAAGCGTTCATTAATATTTTTTTTATAAAATCCACTCCAAATTTTTCCCATGATTCCCTCTATTAAAATTGTTTTTTATATACTCGCTTGTGATTTTCTATTTTTTCTAAGACAAATCTACTTTCATCTTTAATATCAGAAATATCTAAGTTTCCTTCTGCATCAACCGTAGTATCTCTGAAGAACATTTTTTCGTATTCATCTATTGAAATACGTGTTCTCTTATCGAAATCGTCAAAACGATTATTTCTTAATTGATCTTTATAACCTTCTACAAGAGTTAAACTGAATACTTCCGCAACAGCTCCACTTCCATAACTGTATAAACCAATCTTATTCCCTGCTTCTAATGTGTTATTATTTTCAAGTAGTGATAATAACCCTAAGAATAGAGATCCTGTATAAATATTACCTACACGTTGGCTGTATAAAATAGACTCGTTAAAACGAGCAAGTAACTCTTCTTTCTTCTCTTCTTCAGCCTGTTCTAATAATAGAGTTAAACCTTTTAATCCTAGTTTAGGATATGGGAGGTGTAAACATACCGCTGAAAAGTCATTAAGGCTTTGTTTTGATTTTTCAATATATCTATTCCAAGTAGTTGTTAAACAATCAAGGTATTGTTCAGTAGAAAATCTTCCTTCTACAAATGCATATTGTGAATAGTTCGGACGCCAGAAGTCCATAACATCACGAGTTAAACAAACATTATCATTGTTGAACTCTAAGATTCTTGGATTACTGCTTACTAACATAGCGCAACTTCCTGCACCTTGCGTAGATTCTCCAGAAGATTTAACACCGTATTTCGCAATATCACTAGCGATAACTAGTACTTTTGATTCTGGATTATTCATAACGTGGTTTTTTGCGAAATCTAATGCCGCAGTTGCTCCGTAACATGCTTCTTTAACTTCGATAGCACGTACGAATGGTTGAATATCTAATAGACCATGAATAAATACTGAAGAAGCCTTACTTTGGTCAATACCTGACTCTGTTCCTACGATAATCATATCAATTTTTTCTAAATCTTCTTCATCTAAAATTTCATATGCAGCTTGTGCTCCAAGAGTTACTATATCTTGAGACACAGGAGGTATACTCATTTCTAGTTGTAATAAACCTTTAGTGAATTTATCAGGTTCAATTCCTCGAGCTGTCGCTAAATCACGAATATCTAAATAATAATTTGGCATCGCAAAGCCAATCTTATCAATTCCTATTTTCATTATCAAATTCCTTTCGATTAATTTCGATCATTTATCTATACAATTTTTCCAACTATATTATACTATTAAACACTTAAAAATTAAAGTCTAATAGCCAGAAACTTTCTTTTATTGTTAAAACTTTCTATACAGATACTATTGTATAAGATTTTTTGAAAATAGTCCACAGATAGCATTGAAAAACTATAAAACATGAATAAATCTATTATAAAACAGAAATTAAATTATATGTATATCAAAGAGCACATTTATGTTATAAATATTCTAAATTTCACATATAATATTTTTTTCAAGTAAATCACTAAGAAAATACCACATTTTTCTCTCTAAAATATTTTCTTTCTCCACATTACAAAATAGTTTCTTTCTAATAAAAAAATTTTTTTGTAAGCATTTTTGTTGTTTATTTTTAATATTTTTCTTATAATAATAATATATTTACAAAAACTCCGGGAGGACAATTACTATGACATTTAAATTACCTGAATTACCTTATGGATTCGATTACTTAGAACCAGTTATCGACGCTAAAACTATGGAAATTCACCACGATAAACACCACGCTGCTTACGTTAACAACTTAAACGCAGCTTTAGAAAAACACCCAGAATTCGAAGCTAACTGCATCTGTGGTCTATTAAAAAACATCGATAACGTACCTGCTGACATCCGTCAAGCTGTTATCAACAATGGTGGTGGACACCACAACCACAGCCTATTCTGGCAATCACTAACTAAAGCAGATTCTTCTGAATTCGCTGGATTAGTTAAAGAAAAAGTTGAAGCTGAACTTGGTGGATACGAAGAATTCGTTAAGAGTTTCTCAGCTGCAGCAGCTACAAGATTCGGTAGTGGTTGGGCATGGCTTGCGTTAGATAAAGAAGGTAAATTAGTTGTTACTTCTACAGCTAACCAAGACTCTCCATACTTAACAGGTCTTACTCCAATTCTTGGATTAGACGTTTGGGAGCACGCTTACTACCTAAACTACCAAAACCGTCGTCCAGACTACATTAAAGAATTCTTCCGTGTTGTAAACTGGGATTTCGTTAACGAACGCCTAGCTAAACACTTAGAAAAATTAGGTAAATAATTACATAGATAAAAAGCATCTAGGAAATCTAATTTCCTGGATGCTTTTATTCAGCAGTTTCTAAAGTAAATTTTCAATTTCAATATAATCACTTATAACCTTATTTATTTCAATCATGTGGAAACTACTCTGAAATGATTTTTTTACGTTGTAATTAAGTATGAAATGTTTAAATTAGAAATAAGACCAACTATGATAAAGCATAAATATCTTACCCTTTTATATCATAATGATATCCAATTAGGCTTAGAACGCGATGAAACCTTCAAAGTTATTAGGCGAGCTATACTAAAAGACCTAACTACTGTTTCTAAAAAAATCAATCTAAAAAGACAAGGATTGAGGATATAGAATATCCTTAACCCTTGTCTGCTTCATTTTCTTTTACAATATCTTTTTGTGAATCTTTTTCAGATAGTTTTTGATCGATATATTTATTAATAATTTCATAAAATTCCTTGGTCGCTTCACTATCTAATTTTGCCGAATTCTGAACTTGATTAACTTTCAATTTAACAGATTGAATACCGTAAGAGGCTTGTTTTTGGTGAATTTTTTCTAATTCTTCTTCTGAAATCGGATCACCAACAATTGTCAAGACCAATTCATTGTCCCTTGACTTGTAGACTTGATTGATAACCGTATGATCGGCAAACTCTTTTCCTACAAACTGTTTGACACCTTCTTTTCTCGCTTGTTCTATAGTCAGAGTAACTGCCGAATAGCTGGCTGGAACAACCAATAATACAATCAAAGATATCAAACCAATTTTCATTTTAATGCTTAGCTCTTTGAATGAAGTTAAGGGAGATTTTCTCATTAAAATTTTTGCCCCAATAATGTTGGCTAGCATTATAAAGGCACAGTTAATCAAGAAAAGATAGAGAGCTCCAAATAAAAATCGTACATTTCCATTAGCTAAACCATAGCCGGCAGTGCAGATAGGCGGCATCAGCGCTGTAGCAATGGCTACTCCTGGCACAATATTGTTTGCTTCTTTTTTCCTTGAACCGATTACACCAGCAATCCCACCGGCAATAGCAATTAGGACATCCCAAATCGTTGGAGAAGTTCGGGAAATCAATTCGCTACTTGCATAAGATAATGGAGTAATCCAGAAATATAGAGTTGATACAAGTAAACTGACCAATACTTGAGTAAGTAAAACCCCTAGAGCTTGCTTGACTAAACGAGTGTCAAAAATAGCTAAACCTAATCCCAGTCCAACAATCGGTGTCATAAGAGGTGAAATTAACATGGCTCCTATAATAACAGCTGTTGAATTCATATTTAGTCCGATAGAGGCAATAAAAATTGCACACATCAAAATCGCTATATCTCTCGATCTAACATGAAGATCATCGTATAATTTTTCACGGTATTCACGTGTTGAATAATTTCCAGGCATCTGTTTCTCCTTTTATTTAATTTATTTCTGTTTATCTATTGATGAGGATAGAGTGATTTTCTATCAAACATTACATATGTATTTAAATTTCCTTAGTTCTCACCTGTAAGTCTTCTAAAAAATATCTCTTTTTTCTAGATAAATAAAAAAGCATCTATCAGTTGATACTTTATATTATATCAAAAATTTCACAGTCTTTCACTAAGAAACCCATCAGTTTAAAAGATTTTTATATCCTTTCCAAGATAGAGAACTGACAAAATTTCAGTTTCCTTATTCTAAGAACAAAGATGCAACAGATAGATATGGTTACACTCAACATCATTCCAGCAGCAATGACACCAATAACTTTTAAGATTAAGAAGTTACAACACTTAAAAGAATCACCTATCCATCCTAATTTAATGACAATTTAAACTACATATTATATAATTAAAGGCACTCTGTTTGAATATATAACATATTCCTACATTTGTTATTAAATAATTTGAAGGAGAATTAATATTGAATAATTGGAAATTTATCGCTGGTTTCATCGGAGTATTCGCAGTATATGAAATACTTGTATTTCTGATGTGGCTAGGCTTAAAATGGATGATCTCACCTTTCGTTCCCCCTAAGGTTAAACTAGCTATTGGTATCGCACTATTTATCATTGCTAATTTTTCTATTATAGCTTATATGTTAAGATTAGGAGCACCTTGGGTAAACTACGGAAACGTTTGGTACTTTTACTTCCTAAATGGTGCTGTCATAGGTATTATCTTATTAGTTGCTAAGTTATTACTGAAAATCTTTAAATTAAATCTTTCTCAAGGAATTAGTTTAAGTATAACTACTCTATATTTATTAGGTATGACTGCTCTTGGATTATTTTGGGCATACTCACCTACTGTGATTAATAAAACTATCAAGGTAGATAAACACATTGAAAAACCTATTAAAATCGCCATGGTATCAGATCTTCATCTCGGAACATTTTTCTCAAATCCTCAACTTGAAAAACTAAACAAGATTGTTAATGAAGAGAAGCCAGATGCTGTAGTTATCGCAGGAGACCTTATGGACGATGATATGGTTATGTACAAAAAACGCAACATGCAAGAGAATCTAAGTAAGCTAAAAGCTCCACTAGGCGTTTATACTACAATGGGAAATCACGACCGTGATGCACTAGAAATAGTAAACGAAGTTAAAAAGACTGGAATAATCCCACTATTTGATGAAAGCATCACACTTAATAACGATATAACTCTAGTTGGTCGTAAAGATAAGAGTGTCAGTCGTGATAGACTTGATACTGCCGACCTTCTTAAGAGCGTTGATTTAAATAAGACTATCGTTCTTGTCGATCATCAACCTGATGCTGTCGATTATCACGCTACCTTACCTATAGATGTTCAGCTCTCTGGGCATACTCACCGCGGACAACTATGGCCGTTAAACTTTATCACAGATGTAGTCTATACTCTAGATCATGGCTACGCAAAGATTAATGGTAAACATTTCTTCACTTCTGCGGGTTATGGTTTCTGGGGACCACCATTCAAAACTTCAGCTCGTAGTGAAGTATGGATGATTACTATTGAAGGAAAATAAAATATAAAAATTACCCCAAAAGTTAGTATATTCTAACTCTTGGGGTTGAATTTTATTCATATCTTGAAATATTATTGTTTAACCTCATCTCTGATGCTGTCCCATAGTTCTTTTGCTTGCACTAAATCTAAACCATAGTGCTCTCTAATAATTTTAATATTTGCAATATCACCAACATCTGGATTAACAACTTCTTTTATATCAGTATAATCACTAGCAATTAATTCTTTTGTTTCTTCCCTACGTTTATTCAAAGCATCTTCTTTCACAGCTTCCCATAGTGCTTTTGCATCATAAAGTACTAGATCTGTATATCTATCTCTTATCATTTTAACATTGTGAATATCTCCTTTAGTAGCATCGACTACTGAAAGTACTTCTTCTCTATTACTATCTTTCACAAGTTCATTAAATTTTTCTTTACTCACTTTTTGTTTTTCTGCCCATTCTTCTTTTGACTTACTGTTTCTAGTTGAGAAGAACATAAAAATCGCTATTGCTAAAATAATAATTAATGCTATCTTCATAATTAAATTCCTTTACTTCTTTTTACAATTTCTATTAGTTTTTTCGCATCTTTTCCATTTAAAAAGTATGCTTTTCTTAATGCTGCAATGTTAAATGCATCATCTTGACTTAAGTTTATAACCTTTTCTAATTCTTTTTTATAAGCTGGACTTTGAAGTCTTTCAAATGCTTCTTTACTCTTTTCATCACGCTTTTTTATCTTATCTCTTGCGCTAGAAATCATCGCATAGACAAATATAAATCCTAGCATAATATACAATGTATTCATGTTCATCGCAATTACTTCCTTTTTTTATTCTTTATAAATATTATATAGGTTTTGTAGGCGCTTGTAAACATTTTAATTAACTTATTTATCGCTCACTCCTTCTAAAAATTGATTTTTCTACTATAATTTGTTATGATTAATTGTACTTTAGTTAAAGGATTATTGAATAATGAAATTTTTAACAAATATTAACGATGAAAAATATACTGAATTTATAAAAAATCATAAACATGGCAATATGATGCAAGCTATCGAGTGGTCTCACATTAAAAATACTTGGGGTGCTGTAAGAGTAGCTGTCGCAGATGAAAATGACAATATTGTAGCGGCTGTTCAAATTCTAACTCGTCAAGGATTATGGTATGCACCACGTGGTCCAATTCTTGATTATACTAATACTGAGCTACTTAATTTCTTTTTAACTAACCTTAAGAAATTTGCCAAAGAAAAAGGTGCTAAAATGGTTAAATTAGATATCCCTACTGCGGTAAAAGATGAGAAGTTAGCAGTGTTTAAGGATGTAGAGGTAGATAGAGAGAACAACAGTCTTATTAAAGTATTCAAGGAGAATGGCTATAAACACAAAGGTTTTAGCCTTGATATGAGCAGTACTATCCAACCGCGTTTTAACACAGTTACGAAACTTGAACAAGAAGTTCCTGATCTTTTCCCAAAAGATACACGTCGCTTAATTCGTGATGCAGAGAAAAAATTCGTTGAAGTTAGACGTTGTGGTAAAGAGAATCTTGATGACTTCCTTTTCGCCCTAGCTTGTACTGAAAAAAGAAAAAATATCTCTCTTCGTGGACGTGAGTATTTCGAAAACTTACTAGATACTTTTGGAGATAATGCTTTATTATATATTTCATATATAAATGTAGAAAAAGCTGTAAAAGAATGCCATTCTAGAAAAGAAGCTATTGAAGATGAAATTGAAGCTCTTGGAGAAAAATCACCGAAGAAAAAACGCACCCTTCTTGAGCAAGTAGCCGGAATTGAAAAGCTAATCGTTTTATTCGATAGCTTAGAGATAGAAGATAAGAGCAAGGATCAAGTTATAAGTGCCGCGATTACTATCGCTTATGGTAACCATGCAGAAATTATTTACGCTGGTATGAATGAAGATTTCGCGAAACTTCCTGCCCAGTATAAAGTCTTTTCTGATACGATGAAAAAAGCCCAGGAAATGGGTGTTAAAGAAGTTTCTATGGGTGGAATCGAAGGAGATTTAAACGACAGTCTACTTGGTTTTAAATCAAAATTCGCTCCAAATATCGTAGAATACTACGGGGAGTTCGATTTAGTAATCTCTCACATATTCAATTTAATGTACAACTACGGATTACCACTAAGAAGAAAAATATTAAAACTAATCAAAAGATAAAAAAACAAGTCTGTAAATCATTATGGTTTACAGACTGTTTGTTTATTTTAATCTATTATTTTAATGTATATAAAAAGAAAATTGTTATTATAATTTCCAAGTAATTTTGTTCATTATCCATCCAAATATAACTGCAACTGCTGCAATAATAAAGATTATATGTAATCCTTGATATGAGTGTTCTATACTGTTAATGCCATTAACTTGGCTAGCATATACTAAACCATAAATTGATGCCATAAGAGTTTGGCCTAATGTTCTTAATAATAAGCTAAAAGTAGTAGCTATATTAAGTTGTTCTTTAGGTACGACTTCTTGAAATGCTACTTGTGCTGATGGGAAAATCAAACCATGGCCAAGTCCAAGGAAAGCACCACTAATCGAAATATAGTAATAAGAAACACCTATTGGAGCAAAGGCCATCATAAATACTGAAACAGCCATCGCCATAAAACCTATATTTATAAGTTTTTCAAACGACCATTTACTTATAAATTTAGCAGAAAATCTCGTTGCTAACATAACTGCGATAGAACTAAAAATCTGTGTCCCACCTGCCATAGTTGCACTAGTTCCTAATACAACCTGCGCCCACATTGGAGCGTAAATACTATATCCGATGGCAAAAGCATAGACCAACACCATAATTAAGTTTTTCGTAATGTAAGACATATTCTTTAACAGACTGATTGGCAGAATCGGTTCTGTTTCCTTTTTTTCCCACTTCCATAGTATATAACCACTAACAATTACAAATATTGCTAGTAAACTATTCATAAATATATTAAGTTTCGGAAGATTACTAATCCAATAAAGAATAACTCCCGAAATAATAACTAATAGTCCACTTCCAATGTAATCAACTCTTGGTTTTTGTGAAATTACAGTTTCCTTATAAAAAATTTGGATTAATACTAAAGAAACTACTGAAAATGGAATAAGGCTAAAAAATATCCAAGACCACCCTAATACATCAACTACAAAACCACCAGCAATAGGACCTAAGATACTTGCCACACCATAGAAGGCTGTTACCCTTCCTAAAGCAACAGCTCTTTCTTTCGCATCAGGAAAAAGCTTAGCATATATTACAAAAGGAATAGAAATCATTCCTCCTATACCAATACCCATTAATCCTCTAGCAAATACCATCATCCAGATATTTACAGAAAATCCCCCTAGTATAGAAGCTATTGCGAAGATTAAAATTGATAATTGAAATGCTTTTTTATTACCTATTACTTCTCCAAGCTTACCCCAAAGGACAGTAGTCATGGCTATAAAAAATAATAACATAGAAGTTAACAGACCTAATTGGTTTATACCATTTAAATCTTTAATAATTTGCGGTAATGCAGTATTCAACATTGTTGTATCAAGTCCACCTATAAAATTAGCTAAAAGCAAAGCTATCATAGATAAACGTTTTTGAATTTTCGTCATTGTATTTCCTTTCAATTCTTTTCAATTTATTTTCAACATATTTATTATATACTATCTTTTCTATTTTCGGAAGATTAAGTAGCCATATAAAAATTAAAAGAGCTATACTCATTAATGATTTCATCAAAATCATACTATTGAGTCAGCTCTTTTTGTATTATATTTTTTTAACGAATTCAGATTTTAGTTTCATAGCTCCAAAACCATCAATTTTACAATCGATGTTGTGGTCTCCATCAACTAATCTGATATTTTTAACGCGAGTTCCTTGTTTTAATGTAGAAGAACTACCTTTAACTTTTAAATCTTTAATTACTGAAACTGTATCTCCATCTTGAAGTACATTTCCGTTAGCATCGCGGTAAACTTTTTCCTCTTCTGCTGCACTAGTATCTTCTGGTGACCACTCGTGAGCACACATTGGACATACTAGCATATTTCCATCTTCATAAGTATATTCACTTTTACATTCTGGACAATTAGGTAATGTCATTTGTTTCCTCCATAAAATTTCATATTTGTACAAAGGATATTATACCATAATGAGAAGCAATATCAAAATAATATCAAAAAATAATTTCTTTAAAACGTTGATATTATAACGATTTCTTCCATAATATAATCTTATATCAAAAAAAATTTTAAAAATCGTCTACTTTTGTAGGCAAAGTACTTGAAATTTTAAAAAAGTAAGAGTAAAATATGAATTAAATAGTTTTCATTTATATTTATTATACAGATATAAAAAATAAACAATAAAAATTTAAAGTAAAAGAGGAATCAAATTATGGTTAAATATGATTTATTAGTAGTAGGATTCGGTAAAGCCGGAAAAACTTTAGCAGCAACATTTGCTAAAGAAGGAAAAAAAGTAGCAGTAGTTGAAGAAAGTAGTGCAATGTATGGTGGTACTTGTATCAATATCGGATGTATCCCAACTAAAACTTTAATCGTAGCTGCTGACAACAAAAAAGATTTCGCAGAAGCTAAAGCTACAAGAGATGCTGTTGTATCTAAACTTAACGCTAAAAACTTCGCTATGTTAGACAATAGTCCAAACGTTGATGTTTACACAGCTCACGCTAAATTCGTTTCAAACAAAGTAGTAGAAATTTCTGCTAACGGAGAAACTAAACAACTTGAAGGTGAAATCGTAGTAATTAACACTGGAGCTAAAAACAATGTATTACCAATTCCAGGATTAACAACATCTAAAAATGTTTACGATAGCACTGAATTCCAAAAATTAGAAAAAGCTCCTAAAACTCTAGGAATTATCGGTGGAGGTAACATCGGATTAGAATTCGCTAACCTATACGCTCGTCTTGGAGTTAAAGTTACAGTAATCGACTTCGCTCCTGGAATCTTAGGAAGAGAAGATAAAGATATCGCTGAACTTGCTCAAGGATACTTAGAAGAGGCAGGAATCGAGTTCAAATTAGGAACTGCAACTAAAGAAATCCGCAACAACGGAGAACTTGTAGTTGTTGATACAGAAAAATACGGTCCACTAGAATTCGAAGCAGTATTACACGCAACTGGACGTCGTGCTAACACTGAAGGATTAGGATTAGAAAACACTGACATCGAATTACGTCCAAACGGAACAATCGTAGTTGACGAATTCTGTCAAACAGCTGTAGAAAATGTATTCGCAGTTGGTGATGTTAACGGTGGATTACAATTCACTTATGTATCATTAGACGACTTCAGAGTAGTTAACGGATACTTACACGGTAACAAAGAGTACACAACTGCTGACCGTAAAAACGTACCTTACTCAACATTCATCTCTCCAGCATTATCTCACGTTGGATTACACAAAGAAGAAGCTGAAGCAGCATACCCTAACGTTGCAGTAGCATCATTACCAGTTGCTAACATGCCTAGAGGAGCTGTTAACCAAGATCCACGTGGATTATTCCGTGTAACTGTAGACAAAGACACTAACTTAATTCTTGGAGCTACTTTATTCGGTAAAAACTCAGAAGAAATTATCAACCTAATTAAAATGGCAATTGATAACAAAATTCCTTACACTTACATCAGAGATCAAATCTTCACTCACCCAACAATGGCTGAAAACTTAAATGATGTATTCAAATTAATCTAATAACTGCAAAAAGCTTAAAATCTCAATAATAATTTGAGGTTTTAAGCTTTTTTTGTTTATTTCAACTGTATTTCTACTATATAAAAATATAAAATCTTCAAATAATTAAAAAAATATGTCTCAATCCCTTTACAAATCAAGGCTTTTCTTGTATAATGTACACATGTCTTTTTAAAAAATACAATAAAATAAAAAAAGGAGATCGAACAATGAGTTTATATAAAAGAATTCCATTAATAGCAAAACTTATTATCGCTGTAACATTAGGGATAGTTTTAGGAAGTACTCTACCAACATCAATCATTAGAGTTTTCGTAACATTCTCATCTATTTTCAGCTCATTCTTAGGATTCACAATCCCACTTATTATCGTAGGATTTATCGTACCAGGTATCAGCCAAGTGTCAAACAACGCTGGTAAATTACTTGGATTATCAACAGGAGTTGCTTATATTTCTACAATTATCGCAGGAACATTCGCATTCCTAACAGCTGAAGCAGTATTACCAAACATCTTAGCTAACGCTACATTACAATCATTCAAAAACCCAGAGGATTTATTATTAAAACCTTTTATCGAGTTTAAAATGACTCCAATTTTCGATGTTACTACTTCTCTTATTATCTCATTCATCTTAGGAATCGGGATTTCAGCAACTCAGTCAGAAGGACTTAAACAAGGATTCGCAGATTTCGGAGAAATTATTGAAAAATTACTTGCTACAGTAATTATTCCACTTCTTCCATTCTACATCCTAGGTGTATTCATGAACATCACAGCTTCTGGTGAAGTATTTAAGATTTTAAAAATCTTCGCTATGGTATTCGTAATTATCATTATTATGCACGTAATAATCATTATTATCCAATACTTCGTAGCTGGAACAGTTAACGGAAGAAATCCATTTAAGATGCTTGTTAACATCTTACCAGCATACATGACTGCAATCGGTACTCAATCTTCAGCTGCTACTATCCCAGTAACACTAAGAAGTACTAAGAAAATGGGTGTTGATAAAAATATCGCAAACTTCACTATTCCATTATTTGCGACTATCCACTTATCAGGAAGTACAATCACATTAACTACATGTGCATCTGCAGTATTCTGGTTACAAAACGGTGCTGCATTCCCATCAGCTGCGGTAATGATTAAATTCATCTTATTACTTGGAGTAACAATGGTAGCTGCTCCTGGGGTTCCTGGTGGAGGAGTTATGGCAGCTCTTGGATTATTACAATCAGTTCTTGGATTCAACGAAATCATGTTATCTCTAATGATCGCATTATACATCACTCAAGATAGCTTTGGAACTGCATGTAACATTTCTGGAGACGGAGCTTTATCAGCAATCGTTGATAAGTTAAACAAACTTTTCTTCAAAAAAGACGCAGAACAAAACGCATAAAAAACTATCCCACAAATATAAGTTTGTGGGATTTTTCATATTCAATTAGTTAAAGCCATCTCGCATCACAATCAAAGAACAAGTGCCGATAAAATTTAGAAATAGCTATTCTGTTCTTTATAATTTCAAAGATCCTTTTAACTATATAATATAATTATTTTCACCTACTGTTTAAATTATTCTATTATTTGGTACATTAGAAATAATATATATTAACTTGTTCTTTATAGTGGTGATAATAAAATGCGAATGCATTTTATCGAGGAAAAGAAAGACTACAGGCTTTCTTTTTAGTCGGAAAACGACTTTAGTTGGTTGAAGACGTCTCGCACCACAATCAAAAGAACAAGTGTCTATAATGCCTAATTTATTGAAAAAGCAGCTCTTTGAACTTAATCTCCGAGCCGCTTCTTTTATTCTATTTAAGTTTATATCTTAGTTTTACCGGGTTATGATCACTATATCTATACTCTTGATTTAGCGTCTCTACCCCAAGTACTTCTATATTATCACTAGCAATATATCCATCGATAATAAAGCCATAAGTACCTTCACTATCCTTCACATAAGGTTTATTATTAAGTCTCGCAGAATTTTTACTTTCATCATATACTAAGTTAAATCCTGCAGGTAACATACTCTTATCTAGATTCTCAGCACGCCATAATTCTTTTGGCACAACGTTAATCTCATCTTGTGTTAAAGTTTTTAACGACTGATTAAAATCCGCTCCAACAAGAACATAATTACCTTTCTTATACTCATAATCGATAAATTCAAGAAGTTGTTTCATCTGAGCTTTTTTACCCGAATTACCTTTATCATAAGCATCCAGGTGAGCATTAATCAACACTAAATGCTTATCACTATTTTCAACTTTTGTATAAATAACAGAGAATCCTCGTTTTAAATTAGCAAGTCTCTCTGGGAATGTGAATGGTATTGCCATTTGGAATCTTCTTGCATTCTCCACGTTGAAACTAGTCGCAGTATAAATACCACTCTTAACTTTCCCTAACGGTGGTACTGGATAAGGTACATATCTAACCTTGAAATTATACGCTAAAATACTATTTAAACCTAGTATCTCATCAAATTTAGTAACTTGGTTGATATTGTAACTACGTTTTGAATCTTCATCTATCTCTTGAATAAAATTGACATTAGCATTCTCATTTTTTACTATCTCTGTAATGTTTTTTAGATTTTCTTCAACATGAGCTTTATCTAGTGGTAGAACCATCTTTCCACCATCCATAAAGAAATCTTCATCTTTATCAAGACCAGCATATCCTATATTCCAGTTAAGAGCTGTGTACTCTGTTCCTACCTTAGCAGTTTCTGAAGTACCTTGTTTAGTTACCTTCAAACTCTCAACTCCGTTAGGACTATATTCTGTAGCCCATAAATATCCAACTAATCCTGCAAACCCTAAAATCCCCATAAGCACTAACCCTAATACTATCTTTAATATTTTTTTCATCTTTAACCTCATAAAAAATAGAAGGCACAAGGAAATCTATCTATAAATCGTGATTTTCAAGCTGCCCTCCATTAAATTTCATTGTAAATTATTTAATTACTTTTTTTGTCTCGTAGTTGTGAAACTATAATACCTACAAAGACGATAAGCATACCTATTCCTTCTCTTAGGCCTATATGCTCACCAAGAATAAGAACTCCACCTATCGCAGCTACAACTGACTCTAAACTTAATATCAACGACGCTGTATGCGGTGGAACATCTTTTTGTCCTACGATTTGTAAAGTATATCCTACTCCACTAGAAAGCACCCCTATCGCAAGTAGTGGCCAAATAACACTCATTATATCTGCAAAGACGATTGTTTCCTTGAAAGTTGCTAATCCTAAACTCATTATAGATACAACTACTAATTGAACAAGTGATAAGAACATTGAATTAACTCTAGCAGCTGAATAGTCAATAACAATAATATGAATCCCGAATAAAACCGCACTGATTAGGACGATAATATCTCCCATCTCTAACGCAAATTCTTCTTTTACCGATAAGAAATAAAAACCAATTACAGATAAAATTAATCCTATAATAAAGAATTTATTAAGCTTATTACCTAAGAATACCCCGATAAATGGTACTATACAAATGTATAACACTGTAATAAACCCAGCTTTCCCTGCTGTTGTCATCCCGATACCTATTTGCGAAATATACATTGCAAAAAATAATACTATTCCACAGATACCACCAAGTATCCAACTTTTATTTTTTGTTATTGGCTCTGCCAAAATCTTAGGATCCTGACTTCTATATAGACTTGGAATCAGAAGTGCTACAGCACCAAGAAATACTACTGCGATTACTGATCTTATACCTACAACTGTAAGAGGTCCTAAAACCTTACTCGCAATATTTTGCCAGATAAAAGCTAATCCCCAAATAATCGTAACAATTATTAACAATAACTCCGAAATAAATTTTCTCATTAATACACCTTTCCTATAAATTTTCTATGAATTTTAAAATTCTAAAAGTATTCACTATCATAGCAATAAATACATTATACTTTTATAATTTTATACGTTATTTACAAAAAATTCAACTGTTAGCATTCCATATACTGGTATTATTAAATACAACTTCTCACAGTCACTATTTCCTCGGAAATACTCTAAAATTTCTATCGATAATTAGAAAAGAGCAACTCAAAGACATCTATTTCAAACGAAATATTAATCTTCAAGTTGCTCTTAGTTATTTTAATTTAATATTTTACAATCTAAACAATTATACACGTCATAATAATCTAATAAAACGAGGTTTTATTTATGTTTTTTCTGATTAATTTCATATTCAATCACTATATATTATTTTTCAGGAGCTTCTTTTGTTAGTTCTAAATTTTCCACACTTAAACGTCCTTTTGTGAAATCTTCAACATTGAAGTGTTTTACTCTCTTGTTAACATAAGTGATTTCTGTATCCCAGCTTAGTCCAAAGAATGGTAATTCATCTGCGATTAAATCATCGAATTTGTTGTATGCTTCTTTTAATTTATTATCATCAAACATTTCATCTGATCTTTGTTCTTTGAAGGCTTCATCGATTTTGTCACTTGTATATCTGAAGTAGTTGAATTGTGACTGACGACCGAATAATTCTTGACGACTAGGGTCTGATCCGTGGTGACCTGCACCTAAGAATAAATCAATCTCTGGGTCATCTCCTAGCACTCGTTGATCCCATTCTTTTTTACCCATTAGCTTATTATCTAGTAATTTAACATCTAGACCTACTTCTTTCCATGATTTAATAAATGTGTCGGCTAGGGCTTGGTCATAGTTATTTCCACCTTGGAAGGCAAAGTTGAATACTAGTTTGTTTCCTTTATTATCTTCTCTTAATCCGTCTCCGTCTACATCTTTATAGCCAGCTTCATCTAATAGTTTTTTAGCTTTTTCTACATCTTTTTTAACAACAGTTGCTTTTTCATTTCTTAGTTTTCCTACTGTTGGTGGATATAGTGCTGATCCAGTCGGTGTGAAACGTAGACCTTTATAGATTTTCTCATTGATTTGATCACGGTCAACTGCATATAAGAAGGCTTGTCTTACATTTTTATTATTAAATTTAGTGTTTTCTAAAGGTACATTTTCTTTTTTCTCTTTATCGTATTTACCAAATTTAAATCCTACAAATGACATGAATGAAGATGGTTGTCCTAGTAACTCACCATTTTTCGCATCTTTTAATCCTTCATAAACTGTTGTGTTAATGTCAGTTAGGTAATCTATTTCACCATTTTTAAGTATTTGACTCGCTTGCGCTGGTGCTACTGCTTTGAATTCGACTTTAGGAACTTTTATCTCATCTTTTTTATAGTAGTATGGGTTAGCCTCAGCTATAACGCTCTCCCCTTGTACTTCTTTAGTTATTACATAAGGACCGTATGACAATGGACGTTTTGTTAATTCAGCTTCTCCAAATCTTGCAAAGTCAGTTACTTTTGCGATTTGTTTTGCGTTAGAGAATGCGTAAATAAATCCATCTCCCCATAACATCGAAGGTGATAACTTACTATATTTAATAACTACTGTTTTATCATCTTTCGCTTGAATACCTGAGATTGTTTTAGCTTTTCCTTCATGATAATCTTTCATACCTTCGATAAGCTCAAATGAACCGTTATATCTTACATTTTCTGTGTATTTTGGATTTCCTAGCAGTTCATAACTAGCGATTATATCTTTTGATGTAAGATCTTCACCATTATTCCATTTCACGCCATCATGAATCGTTAAGGTTGCTTCATTTTTATCTTTGTCTATGTGTAATTTTACAGGTGCATCGTTGTCATCTAACTTATATTTCAACG
Organism: Gemella sp. 20925_1_85; assembly: GCF_041433735.1. NCBI lineage: Bacteria > Bacillati > Bacillota > Bacilli > Caryophanales > Gemellaceae > Gemella > Gemella sp. 20925_1_85. The sequence continues at coordinate 21,878 of NZ_JAPWCC010000009.1, forward strand.
CATCATCTACTGGGAAAGTTTTTCCGAATACTGTTTCTGTAATAACTCCATCAGCCTTGTTAGCGTGTAGTACTGGGTGGAATAATCCAACAAATGGGCTATTTGTTAGTATTCCATATTTGAATGTAGCATCCTTAACTGTATTCCCCCCATTATCCGCAGATACTTTGAAGTCTACTTTCGCTTTAGTTTGGTTTTGGTTACCGCTATTCGAGCCTGTAGAACATCCTGCTAATAAAATTGATAATGCAAATACAGAACTGAATACTGATAATATTTTTCTTTGTTTCATAGTTAATTTTCTCCTGAATAATAGTGTTAATTTTAAGACGCTTATATATTTAACCTACTCTAAAAAGAGAAAAATGCCGCATAGTTTATTTTACTATGCGGCACTATCGAATTTTTAGTACATTGTATAATTACAAATTTCCTACCTTGCCGACATAGACACTTTTTAGAGCACGCTAAAATTGTGTCTATGTCGTTAAAACATACACACAATATTATCTACGCCATTGCCAAGATTGAATATTGAAATTTTGTTTCATGGTAGTCCTCCTAATCATTAAGTTTTTCATTTTAGTTATAATGAAAAATCTTTTGTACTTTTGTTATGTTTATTTTACTACTAATTGTATAAAAAATCAAGAGTTTTTTGAATTTTCTTTCAAATTTGAAAAATAAACGACATAGACAACCTAAGTTATCTATGTCGCATTTTAATTTTTATTATTTAGCACCTTCGTTAGCTGTTAACTCAATGTCATAAAGTTTGAATTGATTTTTCTTAGCTTTAGCTAAATCGTATGATTTAACACGTTTGTTGAAGAATGTGATACTTGTATCCCAGCTTAATGGGAAGAATGGTAATTCTTCAGCTACTTCTCCATCAAATTTGTTGTAAGCTGCTTTTAATTTAGCATCATCAAACATATCTTCTGATCCTTGAGCCTTGAAGCTGTTTTCGAATGCTTCAGTAGTGTAACGATATAAGTTTAACGGAGCTTTTTTACCTAGTAACTCTTGACGGTTAGGGTTTGTTCCAAATTGCCATGCAGCTTGGAAGATATCGATTGATGGATCATCTGCTTGTACACGTTGAGAGAAGTCTTTTGGAGACATAAGTTTTCCGTCTACTAATTTAACATCTAATCCTACTTCTTTCCAAGATTTAACGAATACGTCTGCTAATGCTTGGTCATATTCAGCACCTGTGTTACGGATTGCGAAGTTGAATGAAAGTTTGTTTCCGTTTTTGTCTTCACGTAGTCCGTCTCCATCTTTATCTTTGTATCCTGCATCATCTAATAATTTTTTAGCTTTTTCTACATCTTTTTTAGCTGCAGTTGCATTTTCGTTTACTAATTTACCTACAGCTGCTGGGTACATACCAGATCCAGTTGGAGTGAAACGTAATCCTTTGAAGATTTTTTCATTGATTTGGTCACGGTCAACTGCATATAGGAATGCTTGACGTAAGTTTTTGTCAGCTAATTTAGAGTTAGGATCAACTACGTTTTCACCTTTTTCTTTGTCGAATTTACCTAGTTTGAATCCTACATATGACATGTAACGAGAAGTATCACCTAAGAATGTTCCGTTTTTGATGTCTTTTGCTCCTTCGTAAACACTTGGAGTAACGCTATCGATTACGTCAACTTCTCCATTTTTGATTACTTGGCTAGCTTGAGCTGGAGCTACTGTTTTGAACTCGATTTTTTTAAGTTTCATCTTATCTTTATTGTAGTAGTGAGGGTTTTGTTCTGCAAGAACACTTTCTCCGTTTACTACTTTAGTGATGTAATAAGGACCATATGATAATGGTTTTTTGTTTAAGTCTGCTTCAGCAAATTTAGCGAAGTCTTTAGAAGCCTCTTCTACTTGTTTTGCATTCAAGAAGTTATCTACAGAACCTTCTCCCCATAGTAATGATGGGCGAAGTTGAGTATATTTAATTACTACAGTCTTATCATCTTTAACTTGAAGACCTGAGATAGTTTTCGCTTTACCAGCGTGGTATTCTTTCATACCTTCGATAAATTCGTATGACTCATTGTAACGAGTGTTTGTAGTGAATTTAGGGTTACCCATAAGTTCGTATGTAGCTACGATATCTTTAGAAGTTAAAGCTTCTCCATTATTCCATTTAACACCGTCATGGATAGTTAATGTAACTTCTTTTTTCTCACGATCTAAGTGGAATTTAACTGGAGCATCAGCATTATCTTGAATAGTACGACCTTCTTCATCAGCAGGGAATGTTCCACCCATAACTGCTTGGTTTACGTATTGATCTTCTGCTTTATCAGAGAATACTGGGTTCCAAAGACCTGTTAATGGCTGAGCTGATAAGATACCATATTTTAATGTAGCACCATCTACAGCTGATCCACCGTTATCAAAACTTGTTTTAAATTCTACTTTTGCTTTAGGAGCGTTTTTGCTTCCAGAATTACTTGATGTTGAACATCCAGCTAAAATTACTGAAAGAGCCATCGCTGAACTAAATACTTTTAGAAACTTATTCTTTTTCATTTTATTTCCTCCATGATATATAAAAACTTATTTTCAATTATTTATGAAATAAGTTTAACATTATTTTAAAAATAAGTCAAGTGAATTTTCAGAAAATAATAAAAAAATAACAAAATTCTTTTTTGAAATTTCTGTTCGTTTCTTTAAAAACATAAATTTAATATCAATAAACTATCTTATAAATTATTATTTATAAAACACACATATCTTTTACTTTACTTACATATCAAGGATATTCAGCATCCATAAACTAATTATTCTTTTCAAAATTTTGTCAAATTGACATATTTATTTTCTTATATAAAAAAGGACTACTCAAGTTGTTTCTTGAGTAATCCTTATAAACTTAATATAAACTTTTTAAATTATCCTTTAGCACTATCTTTATTAGTAAGCTCTAATGCATATAGTTTTTGTTCACCATAAGCGTATTTTTTAACATCGAAGTTTTTGATACGTTTATTTACCCATGTGATATCTGTACTCCAGCTAAATGGTAACCAAGCAGCCTCTTCTGCAAAGTCTTTATCGAATTTCTTGTATGCTTCTTTTCGCTTAGCATCATCTAACATTTCTTTAGAGTTGATTGTTTCTAAGTCTTTTTTAAGCACATCACTCATATATCTTTGATAGTTAACTTTAGCTTTATCACTTAGTAAACGTGCTGGGTTAGGGTTAGTACCTAAGCTCCACGCCCCTTGGAATAAATCGATAGATGGATCATCACTCGTTACACGTTGTGTCCAATCTTTTGATGACATTAGTTTTCCATCAGCTAGTTTTACATCTAGCCCAACTTCTTTCCATGATTTAATGAATGCATCAGCAAGAGTTTGATCGTAGTCTTGACCTGTATTACGGATGGCGAAGTTAAATGTTAATTTTTTACCATCTTTATCCTCTCTTAATCCATCTCCGTCAACGTCTTTAAGCCCTGCTTCATCAAGAAGTTTTTTCGCTTTTTCTACATCTTTTTTGAACTTAAATCCATCTTTATCATAATAATCTTCTGAACGTGTCGGATAAATACCTGAGTTTGTAGGCGTGAAACGCAATCCTTTGTAGATTTTTTCATTTAATTGATCCCAGTCTACCGCATAACCGAATGCTTGACGCACACGTTTATCCGCTGCTTTCGCATTAGGATTTACTTTAACTTCATTTTTCTCTTTATCCCATGTACCTAGCTTAAATCCTACATATGAAATATAGAAATCTGGTTGTCCTAGTAATGTTCCATTTGAGTAATCTTTTACCGCACTCCATACATTCGGAGTTACTTGTGACATGTAGTCAATTTCACCATTTTTAATTACAGAGCTTGCCTGAGCTGGCGCAACTACTTTGAATTGTATTTCTTTTACTTTTACATCATCTTTTTTGTAGTAGTATGGATTTTGTTTAGCAAGTACACTCTCTCCATTTACTACTTTATCTAAGTAGTATGGACCGTAAGATAATGGTTTTGTATTTAATTCCGCTTCTACAAATTTGCTGAAGTCTTTTGATGCTGCAGCTACTTGATCTTTATTAAGGAATGTTGTTATGAATCCACTTCCCCAAAGAAGAGCTGGTTTTACATCTTTATATTGAATAACTACTGTTTTATCATCTTTTTTAGTAATACCTGAGATTTTTTCAGCTTTACCTTCGTGATAGTCTTTTAATCCTTCTATTGTTTCAAATTCGCTCTTATAACGAATATTATCTTTATACTTAGGGTTAGCCATAAGTTCGTATGTTGCGATAATATCGTCCGCAACTACGTCTTGATTATTACTCCATTTTAAATCTTTACGGATAGTAAGTGTTACCTGTTTTTTATCTTTATCTAAATGGAACTTAACAGGTGCGTCTTCATCGTCTTCTTTTAATTTATATGAATGATCAAAAGCGAATGTGTGTGCCATAGTATCTTCCATTACTGCATTGTCTGTTGCTTGTAGGTGAAATACTGGGTTAAACATACCTGTTAATGGATCAGCACTTAAGATACCAACTTTTAGCACAGAATCACTTACTGCACTTCCACCGTTATCAACAGATGTTTTAAATTCTACCGCTGGTTTCCCATCTTTTGATGATTTTGATGATGTTGAACATCCTGCAAGAATGATTGATAGTGCCATTGCTGAACTGAATACTTTTAAAAATTTATTTTTCTTCATTTTTCCTCCAAATATAACTCTAGTTTGTTGATAATTAAAAATAACAAAATTTAAGACGAAGTATCCTTGCTACATTAAAGTACGATACTTCGCCTTAAATCTATGTAAAATTGTAGCTCTACATATTTAAATTATGACTTAAGGACCTTATATCCTTTAAATCCATACATTTAAAGTTATATCTATTTCTAATTAATATTTCTATAATATAAACTGTATATTCATATTCTCAAAGTTGAGAGGGCTTCAATCAAAATATTCTATGAAATTCTAATTTTCCATCCCTCTCAAAATTAATTGAAAATAAAATGAAATATAAGTTTATTAGGGGGAAATTCAACTAAGTGCCCTTAGCCAAATCTCATTCCTAAACTAAATTAATTTTTTGCTGGTGCATCAGCTGTTAACTCTAAACTGTAAACATTTTGTTCACCAGTTTTTAGTTTCGCTAAATCAAGTGTTTTAACACGTTTGTTAACCCATGTCATTTGTTGTTGCCAGCTGAACGGTAACCAAGCAGCTTCTTCTCTGAATTGTTTATCGAATTTTTGATATGCTTCTTTAAGTTTAGCATCATCAAACATGTCACTACTTCCCATTGCATCTAATGATTTTTGTAGTTCTTCAGTTGTGTAACGTTGTAAGTTAAGTGGTGAAGTTTTTCCTACTAATCCACTTGGGTCAGGGTTACTTCCTAATCCCCAAGCTCCTTGGAAGATGTCGATTCCTGGATCATCTGCTTGTACACGTTGAGACCAGTCTTTAGATGACATAAGTTTTCCATCTACTAATTTAACATCTAATCCTACTTCTTTCCAAGATTTAACGAATGTATCAGCTAATGTTTGGTCGAAATCTTGACCTACGTTACGGATAGCGAAGTTGAATGTAAGTTTTTTACCGTTTTTATCTTCTCTTAATCCGTCTCCATCTGTATCTTTAAGTCCTGCTTCATCAAGAAGTTTTTTCGCTTTTTCTACGTTCTTAGTATATTTTTCACCGTCTTTGTTGTGGAACATTTTAACGATTGGTGGATAGAATCCAGAACCAGTTGGTGTGAAACGTAATCCTTTATAGATTTTTTCATTGATTTGATCCCAGTCTACTGCATATCCAAATGCTTGACGCACTCGTTTATCTGCAGCTTTTGCGTTTGGATCTACTTCTACTTCACCTTTTTCTTTGTTGAATTTACCTAGTTTGAATCCAACATAAGAGATATAGTAATCAGATTCTCCTAAGATTGTTCCGTTCTTAGCGTCTTTAGTACCATCCCAGATACCTGTAGTTAAACTATCCATTAAGTCTACATCACCATTTTTAAGAACAGCACTTGCTTGAGCTGGTGATACTACTTTGAATTGGATTTCTGGAATTTTCACTTCAGATTTTTTGTAGTAATAAGGGTTAGCTTTCGCTAATACACTTTCCCCGTTTACTACTTTATCTAAATAATATGGTCCATAAGATAATGGTTTTTTGTTTAAGTCTGCTTCAACAAATTTAGTGAAGTCTTTTGATGCAGCTTCTACTTGAGCCTTGTTTAAGAATTCTCCGATGAATCCATTACCCCATAATAATGATGGCTTAATTTCTTTGTACTTAAGTACTACTGTCTTGTCGTCTTTTTTAACTACACCAGAGATGTTTTTAGCTTTTCCATCGTGATACTCTTTCATACCTTCGATTACTTCATATTCATCACTGTAACGAACGTTTTCTGTATACTTAGGATTCCCCATAAGCTCATAAGTCGCAACGATATCATCTGCTTTAACATCTTCTCCATTGCTCCATTTAAGATCTTTATGAATAGTTAATGTAACTTCTTTTTTGTCACGATCTACGTGGAACATAACCGGTGCTTCTTTATTATCTTGTTTTTGACGGTTTGCATCGTCAAGTGGGAACGCTCTTGCCATTGTATATTTCATTACATCATAATCTGTTGATTGTAAATAGAATATTGGGTTAAACATCCCTGTTAGTGGATCTGCAGAAGCAATACCAATTTTAAGTTGTTGGCCACTAAGTGCATTTCCACCATTGTCTACAGCTGTCTTGAACTCGACAGCAGCTTTGCTTCCTTTAGAACTGTTACTTGCGCTTGAGCATCCTGCAAGTAACATTGTGAGAGCCATAGCTGAACTAACTACCTTTAACATTTTTTTCTTTTCCATTATCTTATCCTCCATGCTGTATTGTATACAGCCTTTCTTAAATATTTATTTTTAGCAATTATATCAGAAAAAATTACACCCGTCAAGTAATTGTCAGAAAATTTTACAATGTTTTTTTAATTTTCACTGAAATAAAATTTTATATTTATTAGCAATCTAAATCTAACACATAAAATTTCTGTAATAAAACATAAAACCTTTGTTAATTTCACGGTAATAATTAAGATTTCTCTATTTTAAAAGTAATAATTCACTATCTTTTAAATTATACTTCTATAACAGCAGAATTGGATATTATTTGTAAATAATATTTTATAAATAATAAAAGCCATGTAGAAAATCTCTACATGACCTTTAAAATTATAATCTTTGTCTAGCATCTAAACTACGTCTTAATGCTCCACCGATAGAGTTGATACATAGTACGATAATTAAGATCGCAAGGGCTGCTGGCAGCCAAATGTACATTTTGTTGATAAGTACGTCTGCATCTTTTGCATAAGATAACATAGTACCGATACTTGGTGTTCCTGCTGGAAGACCGAATCCAAGGTATGTTAAACCTACCTCGATACCCATATTAGCCGCTAATGATAACGTAGCTTCTACGATAATAATAGAACTAATGTTAGGTAAGATTCCTTGTAACATGATTTTCCAATCAGGTGTTCCCATAGTTTTTGAAGCAAGTACATAATCACGACGTGATTCTGATAAAGCCTTACTACGTACTAAACGAGTTGATCCCATCCATGCGAATGCTGATAAGATCAAGATGAACAGTACTAGACCGTAATCACGTTTGATACTTACGAATACGATGATTACCATCAGTGTTGGGATGATTACCATAAAGTCTACAAAACGCATCACAATATTATCAACACGTCCACCATAGTAAGCAATAACTAACCCTACTGCAGTACCAAAACCAATAGTAATCGCTGTTACTGCTACTGCGATAAGAATAGAGTTAAGCATTCCCATCATTAGCCATCCAAAAACTGAGTGACCACCTACATCTGTACCTAATAAGAATCCATCCTCACCAGGTTTTAAGAAAATATTTAATAAATCTACATCGAAGTAAGTACTATATACTCCACTTACACGAATGTAAATATTGAAAAGTACTACGAAAATTAAGATAGCACTTAATGTAATTAAAGCTGCAAGTGCACCTTTATCTTTTTTAAATTCACGAGCTACAACTGAAAACCCAGAAGGAGTTTTAGTTATAACTTTTTCTTCTTTTGCTTTTGTCATTGTTCAACTTCCTCCTAGTCCAATTTAATACGTGGGTCTACAATCGCCATGATAATATCACTTAATGTACTACCAAGCAGTGTTAAGAATCCAGAGAATAACATTAATGTTGTAACAACACTATAGTCTCTATCTTGAATACTTTGGTAGAACAGTTGTCCCATTCCTGGGTAACCGAAGATTGTTTCTACGAAGATACCACCACTGAATAATCCAGTAATAGAGAATCCGAAGAATGCTGCGATTGGCAAAATAGAGTTTCTGAAGATGTGTCCTGAGTAAACTTTTTTAACTGGTACACCTTTAGAACGAGCTGTTTTTACATAGTCACTTTGTTTCGCATCGATAACTTCATTACGTAAATATTGAACAGTTGATACTGTTGATAATAACGCTAAACAGATACCTGGTAACACTAAGTGTTGTAGTTTGTTAATATAGTACGTGAATGTTCCTGGGTCAAGGTTAACATCTACAGATCCACTTGTTGGGAACCATCCTAAACCAAAACCAAATAATGCGATCATGAATAAGTATAATACGAATGATGGAATCGCTAGGAAGAAGAAGTTATAAAAGTTTACGAATTTATCGAATTTAGAACCGTTATAACGTCCTGCATACATCCCCATAGGAATAGCGATCGCATACATGATTACCGCTGTAAATAATGACAGGTTGAATGTATTGAAAATTCTTTCTCCAAGAAGTGTTCCTACTGACTTACCAGTAGTATAACTTAGTCCGAAATCTCCATGCATAAAGTTTTTCAGCCAAGTTAGATATTGTTGGTACCAAGGCTCATAGAATCCACTCGCTTGACGAATCGCTTCAATTTGCTCTTGAGAGATTTTTGGATTTTCTGCCAAACCACTGAATGGGTCCCCAGGCATAAGTTTAGCTAGACCAAACACTAGTACACTAAGGATGAATAACTGTGGTATCATTACTAAAAATCGTTTTAAAACTACTTTCCACATTACACTTCTCCTCCTTTCATTGCTACATAGTGTGTTTCTGTTAATTTCTTAAGTGGATATACTCTTCCATCTTTATCAAAATAATCATTATAATGTTTTTGATATTCTTCTTCTACAGCTTGTCTTATTTCTTTTACTTCTTTAGCTTTATCTAAGTTAGTACTTGGAATAGCCGCAATAAGACGTTTTGTATAAATGTGTTGTGGATTATTGTATATATCTTCACGTGTTCCGCGTTCTACGATACGACCACGGTACATGATATAAATATAGTCACACATGTGTTTAACAACTCCAAGGTCATGAGAAATGAATAGATAACTTATATTAAAGTCTTTTTGAATTTTCTTCATGAAGTTTAGAACCTGTGCTTGAACCGAAAGGTCAAGAGCCGATACTGGTTCGTCAGCTACGATTAGACGAGGATTACATGCAATCGCACGCGCAACCCCGATACGTTGACGTTGTCCACCTGAGAATTCAAATGGATATTTGTACATAGCTTCTTCACCCATACCAACGATATTTAAAAGCTCTAGTACGCGTTTTTTTGTATCTTCTTCAGATAAGTTATCAAAGTTATTAATTGGTTCTGCGATAATATCTATAATACGCTTCTTAGGATTTAAACTAGACATTGCATCTTGGAAAATCATTTGAACATCGCGATTATATTTAATCTTCTTACGAGCTGCTTTTTTAGTAACATCTTCTTCTTTATAAATAATTTGTCCATCAGTTGCTTTTTCTAAACCTAGAACAACTTTACCAACAGTAGTTTTTCCACTACCACTTTCTCCAATTAGCCCATACGTTTTCCCAGCTTCTATCTCAATATCAACACCATCTACTGCATAAACATGGTCTTTAATTGTATTGAAAAATCCACCACGAATAGGATAATGCACTTTTAGATTTTCAACTTTAAGCATTGTTTTCCTCCCCTTCAAATTCAAAGTTTCTGTAACATGTACAACGTACATGGTGTCCTTCTTCTACTTCATGTAGAGTCGGATTATGTTCGTGATGTTCATCTTTAACCCAAGGAATACGATCAGCAAAACGACATCCTTGTCTATCTAAAGTTTTTAAAGATGGAACCATCCCTTGAATAACGTAAAGTTCATCACTAGCATCTTCATCATCAAGTTGAGGAATACTACGTAATAAACTACGTGTGTAAGGGTGCTGAGGATTTTTAAAGATTTGCTCTGCAGTTCCGATTTCTACTACTTCTCCAGCATATAGTACTGCCACTCTATCAGCCATTTCAGCAACTACCCCAAGGTCATGCGTAATCAGGATAATTCCGGCTTGCATTTCTTCTTGAAGCCCTTTAACAAGGTCTAAGATTTGCGCCTGGATTGTAACATCTAGAGCTGTTGTTGGTTCATCCGCGATAAGAACACTTGGTTTACAACTCATCGCCATCGCTATCATTACACGTTGACGCATACCACCAGATAATTCGTGTGGATACTGTTTTGCACAACGTTCAGGATTTGGAATACCAACTTGTGTTAATAACTCAATAACACGTTTTTGTCTTTCTTCTGCACTTAATTCAGTATGATAAATTAGAGCCTCTTCAATTTGTTTCCCAATTCTGTGTAGTGGGTTTAATGAAGAAAGCGGATCTTGGAAAATCATCCCAATATCTTTTGTTCTAATTTTATTCATTTCATCTTCTGTTAAATCTAGTATATTTTTCCCGTTAAAAATAATTTCTCCAGTAGACTTCGTTAGATTTTCATTATGAAGACGCATAATAGTTGTCGCTAATGTAGACTTACCACAACCACTCTCTCCAACGATAGCTAATACTTCATTTCTATATAGGTCCAAACTAACTTTATCAACAGCGTTAAAGTAATCATCTTTGATTCTAAAAGCTGTCTCTAGATTTTTAATCTCTAATAGTTTTTCCATTCGCCTATCTCCTTCCAATAACATTACTCAATAAATTAATACAATTTTAAACTTTATTTCATTTATTTTCATTTTTATCTTGTTTTATTAAACATTACAACTTATTTTGTGAATAATAATTTTTTTCATAAATCATAACTTTTTAAAAAACTACATAATACTATATTATAAAATTTTTAGAAAAAAAGCAATAAAAAAATAAAAATTCAGCGCAAAAAAACTAGAATTTTCTGAATATTTACAGAAAAGGTTTTCGTTCTCACATGTAAAAATCATTTTATTTTTCCACTATTTTTATAGAAGAAAAAACTAAGGTCAACTTATAAAATCTATCACATAGATAAATTTTTTACAAGTTATCCTCAGTTTTTATTATATTTCTATTATCTTAGTCGGAACTACTGGATCAGTATCCATTATAATTATTTTATCATTACAATCGATAGTTTTATCAGCTTCTAGAACACAATCTATATCCTTGTGTTTAAGAGTCATATCAGCTGCCATACGAGCTAGTTCCTTCGTGTTGTTTTGCTCACTTAAGTGGGCTAAAAAGACATTCTTCGTATTATCTCCTACTATTTTCGTTAAATAATTTGCAGAATCTGTATTTGACAAGTGACCCATATCTGATAATATACGTTGCTTAGTAGTCCATGGATAAGGTCCACTAAGCAGAACATTCTCCTCATGATTACTCTCATAAACAATTGTATGAGAATCCTTCACATAATCAATCATCTTATCAGATACATAACCCGTATCCGTAAGAATACTAACTCTTTTTCCATCACACTCAAAAGTATAAAATTGCGGATTTATAGCATCATGACTAACTCCAAAACTATTAACTACTACATCATCAAAAATTTTACTTTCTTCTTTTTCAAAATGAAATTTTAAATCTGAGCTTATTTCACCACATTTCAACATATTTTGCCAAGTAAGGGCGTTGGCATATACCGGAATATTGTACTTTCTCGCTAATACCCCTACTCCTTTAATATGATCTATGTGCTCATGCGTTACAAAAATCGCATTTATATCTTTAATATCACGCTCTATTTGTGCTAAGTTCTCTACTACTTTTTTCCCAGTCAGTCCAGCATCTACCAAACATCTAAAATTATTATGCTCTATAAAAATACTATTTCCACTACTACTGCTGGCTAATACCGATAATTTCAAATTGCACCTCCATACTTAAATTTTACACCTTTATATTATACCACTTTTACAATGCTTTAGGTAGAAAGAACTACAATCTTGAACATTCCTAATCATCTCTTAATATATTTTAAATAAACACTCCTTTAGAATCTTGTTACAATAGGCTACTTTTGTAAATTGTCAGAAAAATTTAAAAAATTATAAAAAAAAGACTTGCATTCTAAAAAAATAATGTGTATAATAAAAACAACAAAAACGAGAAGGAGGAACTACAAATGAAACAAACAACAACTTTAAACTCTTGGCAAAACTGGCGTAGATAATGTTGTGTGTATGTTTTTATGACGTAGACGCAACTTTAGTGTACTCTAAAAAGTGTCTATGTCGGCTGTAGAAAAATCGTTTTAAATTTCGCAAAAGGGCCGTATAGAATTCTATACGGTCTTTTCTTTTTGGGGTAAAATAAAAAAATTATACAAATCTTATAAACAATTTGAAAGGAAATAAACAATTATGACAAACTTAGAAAATAACTTAAACAACTTAAAAGGATACTTTGGAGAATTTGGGGGAAGCTTCGTACCTGAAGTTGTACAAAAAGCCCTTGATGAACTAGAAGCAGCTTATGATAAATACAAAGATGACGAAGAATTTTTAGCAGAATATGCTCACTACTTAAAAGATTACTCAGGACGTGAAACTCCACTATACTACGCTGAAACTTTAACAAACCACCTTGGAGGGGCAAAAATCTACCTTAAACGTGAAGATTTAAACCACCTTGGAGCACATAAACTTAACAACGTTATTGGACAAATCTTACTTGCAAAACGTATGGGTAAAAAGAAAGTTATCGCTGAAACAGGGGCAGGTCAACACGGTGTAGCTACAGCTGCTGCCGCTGCAAAATTTGGTATGGAATGTGAAATCTACATGGGGGCTCTTGATGTAGAAAGACAAAGATTAAATGTATTTAGAATGGAAATGCTAGGGGCAAAAGTTCACGCAGCTCAAGAAGGAGAAAAAACTCTTAAAGAAGCTGTTGACGCTGCATTCAAAGCATGGATTGAAAACATCGACGATACTTTCTACGTACTAGGATCAGCAGTAGGACCTCACCCATATCCTACTATCGTAAAAGACTTCCAAAAAGTTATCAGTCAAGAAGCAAAACGTCAAATTCTAGAAAAAGAAGGACGTCTTCCTGACTTAGTAGTAGCTTGTGTAGGTGGTGGATCTAATGCAATCGGTGCTTTCGCTGAGTTCATTCCTCATGAAGAAGTAGCATTACTAGGAGTTGAAGCCGCTGGTCGTGGTCTTGATACAGATCGCCATGCAGCAACACTTACTCTAGGTACTGTTGGGGTTGTTGATGGTATGAAAACTTACGCACTATTCAACGAAGATGGTTCAGTAAAACCTGTTTACTCAATCTCTCCAGGATTAGACTACCCAGGTATCGGACCTGAACACTCATTCCTAAAAGATGAAAAACGTGCTGAATACGTAAGTGCAACTGATGATGAAGCTGTTGATGCTTTACTTCTACTAACTAGAACAGAAGGAATTATCCCAGCAATCGAAAGTTCACACGCTCTTGCAGAAGTGATCAAACGCGCTCCAAAACTAGATAAAGACAAAGTAATTATCGTTAACGTATCTGGACGTGGAGACAAAGACGTAGCCGCAATTGCAGACTACTTAGAAAATAGAAATAAATAATATAAAAACATCGCATACTAGGTTTTCTAATATGCGATGTTTCTTTTTTATTATTTTTTGAATTTCTTATGTAATTCTGTATAGAATAATAATCCTATTAACGTTAAGGCTATTCCTCCCATAGCTAATGATGTTTGCGAGATTAAAGTACTTACTAAAGTATAAACTCCACCAAGAATAGCTATTATAGGAACTATTGGGTATAAAGGTACTCTATATGGTCTTTCTAATTTTGGTTCTTTTTTACGTAGTATAATTACCGCAAGGAATGTTGCAGTATAGAAGAACCACATTACGAATACTAATAGGTCAGTTAACATATCAAAACTACCTGTTAACATCATTAAGAATGCTATTACTAAAAGTAATAATCCTGCATTTACTGGCACAGCACCTTTATTTAACTTCGTCCATACATTTTTAAATGGAATCTGTTCACTTTTTGCCATCGCATAAGGAACTCGAATCCCAGCCATTGAGAAACCGTTAATTGCTCCATACACACTAATAAGTATCCCAATCGTAATAATTTTACCGCCAATACCACCGAATAACTTAGCAGCTACTTCACTTGCTACAGTTTGATTACCTGCAACATGATCTAATGGTAAAGTCATAAGATAAGCAACATTTATAAGTACATATACAACCATAACAACCGCAAGCCCTAAGAAAATTGCTCTTGGTAAATCTTTTTTAGGATTTTTCATCTCACCTGCCATACTTCCTACGTTCGTCCAACCTTCATATGCGAACATCGCAGCAAGTAAAGCTCCACCTAGCCCACTAGCGAACGAAATATCTTTCCCCGCTTCTATAGGGAATAATTGTAATGGTTGTGAGTTAGTTTGAAATAATCCAAATGCAATAATTACTATTAATGGTATTAATTTACAAATAGTAGCTACCGTCTGAATCATTCCTCCGATTTTCCCACCTAAAAAGTTTAAAAACATTAATGATGCTGCTGCAGCAATAGCTATAGGAAGATGCCATGTTTTATCTAAATTTAATAAATTTAAAACTTGTGTAGAGAAGATAACCGCGAGAGCTGCAATCATCGCAGGGAAATAAATTACCGACTGCGCCCATCCTAATAAGAATGCTGCTGTCTTCCCATAAGTTCTTTCTATCCAAACGACCATTCCTCCAACTTCAGGAATAGATGCCGCAAGTTCCGCAACTGTAAGACCGGCACAAATTGTAATAATACCAGCAAGCACCCAAGCTAGTAGCCCTAAACTCATCGTCCCTGTAGTCTTATAAATAACAGCCGCTTTAAAAAATACACCTGCTCCTATTACTGAACCTATTACCGTCATAAAAGCCGGCATAAAGCCTATCGTTCTTTTCAGTTCACTCATTAAATAATCTCCTTATTTTACAGATTTTTTTATACCTAATTATAACCTTTTATGCACTAAAAAGAAAAAAGAAAAGACTCAAAATTTGAATCTTTTCTTCAATATTTTTCCCTACTTCCCAAATAATAATTTGAAAAAGTTTAATTTTTGACCGTATCTTAATGTCGCTAATCTATATACTCTAACACTCGCAAATGCTACAAGTAATGTAGTTACAGCTAATATACCATAAGATAATCCTAATTCTTGGATAGATACATTACTTATTGCATAACGCGTAAACATTACAAAGTATGATGTGAATGGAACATATGATAAAATCTCTGCAAGTTTAGTGTCTCCTGTTGATCCCATAATATAGTAGTTCACGAAGAATGCACCCATAAATGTTAACATCGGTAAAGTTATCGCTCCGTTGACATCTTCAATCTTACTTACTAATGAAGCGAATGCCGCGTACATGAACATAAACATCACAAATCCAGTTAAAGCAAATGCTAATCCTACACCAAGAACTTTTAAGTCCACATTTTCTATAATATGTTTGATATTATCGCTATATCTAGAACCATTGATTTTTAACCCAGCGAATAATCCACCAATAATTAAGCCCATTTGAACAAGTACCGCAACCGATAAGGCTAGTACTTTTCCTAAAATTAGGGTTCTAGGATTTACAGTAACTACTAGTAATTCCATCGCTCTATTACTTTTTTCTTTAACAACATTTGTCGCAACTACACTACCAAATTGGATTACTGTCATATAAACGATGAATGTAAGAACATAGACTACTACTACGTTTACTACTTGAGTCTGAGCGTCAGAATCTCCACTTACGTTTACAGGTACAGGTTGAGGTAAATGTGATTTCACGTTAGTTACTTTATCATAATCTAAACCATTTTGTTTATAGACTAATTTCTCTACATTTTTCCCAAAAGCTTCTTTAAAATCGCTACTACCTTTACTAAAGATAGATTGTCTAGATAAATATTCATAACTATCTTTAGTTAAGACGATACCTTCATCTAATTTTTTAGCTTTAATGTCTTTTTCTAAATCCTCTTTACTATCGTATTTTTTAGCTTCTTTTAGATCATCTAACTTAACATTTACATCTTTTACAACATATGCACTACGAGTGAAATTATCATTACTTTCACCTTTAAAAATGTTACTATTAGCAATCGATGGTACAAATGTTATACCTATAGCTATAATGAAATACAATGCCATAATAACTTTTGTCGCTTTTTTCGCGAAAAATTGTTTAAACTCAAAACTAAATACTGTACTAAAATTTTTCATAATTACTTACCTACCTGTTCTTTGAAAATATCTTCTAACGAAGGTTTATAAAGTTTAAATTCTTCTATATTAAAACTACTTCCTGCAAGTTTTGCTAATAATTCTTTTTTAGCACCCTCTTCTTTGAAATCAAGAAGCACTCCCTCTGGAACTAATGAATACTCAATACCTAGTGGTATAGATTTAAGATTAGCAAGCAGTTCATCTTTCTCAAAACCACTAACACTCAAGATCATTTTTCCGTGTCCTAATTGTTTTTTAATATAATCTAAATTACCACTTAGAGTAATTTTCCCTTTTTCTAGTATATTAATATCCTCACAGAATGTTTCCACAACTGGCATTTGGTGAGATGAGAAAATAACAAGTTTATCTTTTTTAATAAAATCTGTAATTATTTCTTTTAACTTCGATACGTTCACCGGATCAAGTCCACTGAATGGTTCGTCGAAAACAAGAATATCTGGATCATTCATTACACTTTGAATAATTTGAATTTTTTGTGCATTACCTTTAGATAATGTTTTTAATGCTTGTTTATTATCCTCTAATTCAAAGTACTCTAACCATTTTTTCGCTTCTGTTTGTGCTGCTTTCTTCTTCATACCTTTTAACATTCCGAAGTACGTAAGCTGATCTACAAGTCCAACACCATCGTACATTCCACGTTCTTCTGGAAGGTACCCAATTTTCACCTTACTGTGATCTAGAGGTTTCCCATCTAGTAAAATCTCCCCTTTATCCGGCTTGAATATGTCTAACAGAATTCTAAAACTTGTTGTCTTACCACTACCATTTCTTCCTAAATATCCATTAGCTACTCCACTTTTTGCTGTGAAGTTAACACCCTTAAGAACTTTCTTATTACCAAAACTTTTCTCTACATTTTTAAATTCTAAAATCATAGCCCTTACCTCATTTCCTAACTTTTTAAAAGTTATATCCCTTTTTTATTCATCATTATTTTTTATTTCTTTTGTTAACTTGAAATATTTCGGTAAAAACATTCCAAGCCCACTTATACAGTAACCAAATATACCACCTATTAATCCACCTATTAACATGGCTAACACATCAGGTATTCCACTATTAATTACCCATTTAATATTAGTAAAATACAATACCCCTATTATGCTTATTAAAATAAACAAAACTATAAATCTTAACAATCTGTACCTAATAAATTCTAATTCCGTCTCGGTATCAGTATATATCGGATAAGAACTCGAAGTCCCTTCAGCAAGTCTAAACAAATTATAAACTTGAAACTTATAAAGCTTCCAGCCACTTGCTTTATAATACTCTTCTATCTCTGGTGTAAAGTTTTTATCAAAGATAAACTTATATTGCTTGTCACTAATCTCAGAGACTTTCTTCATTCTAATTGCCACTATAGCCTCTTTATCGTATTCATATCCCTTAGCTGCAAGATTATTCATTTTATCCGCTACTTTATCATAGCTTATAAATACCGGAACATATTTATACTTCATAAAGTCAATCCTTTCTTCTCTTTAAAAATAAATATTTTATAAAGAACGCTATATTTACAGCACCTAGTCCTAGACCAAATCCAAAAAACATTCCTAAAATAAAATCTATTACTTCAGATGACATTAAAAATTCATTTATTGTGTGCGCCACCAAAGCTATAAGAAAGCATCCTAACATGATTTTAGCATTAAATCTTATTCTATATAGCCACATGTATTCTTCACTCAAATTATCTGTATATAGTGTAGTTGCCGTAGGTTCACCACGTAATATCTGCCAAAAAATACCGTTTCTAACTATTTCCCAACCGTTAAATTTATAGAAATCTTCACGTTCTACATCAAACTTTTTATCATATACCAGTTCGTATTTGTAGTTAATTTTTTCTCCTTTTTCTAATAAAATTAAGAACCCGAGAAACTTTTTAAAATGCCAACCCTTTGCACTATATCTTTCTAATTTTTTCATGAGTCTTTTATTCGTTAAAGCAAATGTATGCATCACCTTATAATTACTCATCACTTCCACCACCTATAAACTTCTTAGCCACATCTAGTAGAAACTGTCGAAGTTTTAAATTTTTCTCCAAAACTTCCATACCTTTTGGAGTAATATGATATTCTTTTTTCGAATTATCAATCTCTTTATCTTCAATCCAGCCAACAGAAACCATCTTACCCAAAGTCGTATACATTGTCGCAGGTCCGATAATAATTTTATTATCTGTGATTTCTGCCACCTTTTGCATTATCAAGTATCCATGGATAGGTTCTGTTAAAACTAGAAGCGTAAAAAATATACTATCCGTTAATTCGCCCGTCTCATAAGGGCTTACCTTTGCCATTTTATCCCTCCTAACTTAATTAGAGATATTCTTCATCTATATCCATTATTGATATATCCATCTTTGATATAATTATATATCCATCATTGATATAAGTCAATAGATTTTTTATTATTTTCATAAAAAATATTAGATAAAAATATCCTTCTTATTTATAACCTATATTATTTATTACAGATATCTAAAAAATGAACCTATAATGTAGTAATATAAGCTATAATATGATAGAATATTTCTATAAAAATAAATTTATTAAAATAGATTTTTTATACTCAACTAATCTATTTTCATTAACATTAAGGAGAGCGACATGACAAAATCATTAAAAAAATATCTATTGCTTATCGCAACGGTTATTCTTTCAGTTACTCTTGCTGCTTGTGGCATGGGGGCTTCTACAGAACAAATCGTTAATAAATCAGTAGAATCATCTAAAAACATAAAAAGTACAGATTTCGTAGCAACTAACAGTTCTGAAATTTTAGTTGGTGAGCAAACTCAAACAGTTGAAAATACTGTATCAGGATCATTAATTATCGATCCTCTAGCAATTAAAGCTACTACTGATGTGAAAGCTCAAGGTCAAAGCCAAACACTAGAATTATACATTAAAGATGGAACTGCTTATGCAAAATCAACAGGACAAGATGAGTGGGTTAAAAGCTCAAGCAGCAGTATTACTGCTCAATTCGAAAACCTTAAAAAAATTGCAAACTCAGAACAAATCTTAGAATTCTACAAAAAAATTGCTAAAGACTTCAAGAAAACTGAAGAAAACGGAAACTACGTTCTAACATACACAGGAAGTGGAGACCAATTTAAAGATCTTATGGTTGCTGTTGCAAACGCATCTTCTGGAAACGAAGTAAATGCTAGTGCATTCAACAACGTTGATTTCAAAAACGTTACAATCAAACTTGTTGTTACTAAAGATTACACACCTGTAACTAACGAAGTAAACATGGAGCTTGCTACTAAAAACACATCAACTCCAACAACAATGAAAATCAAACAAAACATTCAATACTCTAACGTAAACAACGTTAAAGAAATCAAACTACCTGATGAAGTAAAAAATGCTAAAGAGGTAGCTGCTGATACTCAAAAATCACAATAATAATATTACCTACTTACTCAAAAAGTAAGTAGGTTTTTTATTAATCAATTTTGTATTTCTACAATTTAAAAATTAAGGTTAAATTTTTAGATACTTTATTTTTATATTTGAGTTTATGTAAATATATCCTTTCAGTTTACAATGCTCTTTTCATCTAGTATAATAATATGTACGATTAAAATATCAGGAGGTAATTTGAACTTATAATTATAGCGCCCGAACTAAGTTCTAAAGGTTAAATTGAATTTAGTTGACGAGGAAAAAAGTTATCGAAAATTCGGCGGATGCTTTTTCGGAACCAGAGAGTTTCGTTAGATAATGTACAATGGGGTGCACTTTACTATTTCTAGGAACGAAGAGACGACGAAATAGTTAGGTGCAGCGTATGCAACAGCAACTTAGTTTTTAAGGAAGAATGACGCTAAAAACTTTAGTTGCCACTGCTGGGGTGTACCTTTGTATCTTTAGGAACACAGTGACGACGAAATATTAAAGTGTATAAAAATAAAATATTTCACAAAGTATGTTAAGTCATACCTAGACGCAGTGGTTTATTGATTTCAAAAATCGCAAAAAAGCTCTTTTGAAATCTAATAAACTGTGCGGGGGCGACTCGACAAAATCAATTTCTTCGAAATCACGATTTTTGAGTCGCTCCCACAGCGTATGCAGTAGTTAAGGAACGCAATGTTAAATTTTAAAACCCTTCAAAATCATTATCCCCTCTCTACAGGCTCATTATGTCTTCTTTTAAGGTTTACATAAACTTGATTAAGTATAATAAACTCCAAGAAGTATAATATTTTTGAGCATAGGTATAAAAACTTTATAGTACTTTCTATAGAAATAAATTAAAGAAAAAAGCGAGGAATTTTTAATATGTGTGGAATTGTAGGATTTGTTGGAGAAGCAAATGGAGTTAAATTTTTAATCGATGGACTTAGCAGCCTTGAGTATCGTGGATACGACTCAGCTGGTATTGCTGGTGTTGTTAATGGAGAAGCTAGCGTTACTAAGTCTGTAGGTCGTATTAAAAATCTAGAAGCCCTAATCCCTGAAGGACTTCACCTAGAATTAGGTATTGGTCATACACGTTGGGCTACTCACGGTGGAGTTAACACAACTAACTCTCACCCTCACCAAAGCTTCAACAAACGTTTTATTTTAGTTCACAATGGAGTTATCGAAAACTTCCAAGAACTTAAAGAAAGATTTTTCAAAGGTGTAGAACTTGTTTCTGAAACTGATACTGAAGTTATCGTTCAATTAGTACAAGTTTATAGCGACCGCGGTCTTGACACTAAAGAAGCTTTCAAAAAAGCTGTATCAAAACTTCAAGGTTCTTATGCACTTTGTTTAATCGATACAGAAGATAAAGACACATTATATGTAGCAAAAAATAAAAGCCCACTTCTTATCGGACTAGGAGAAGAAAATAAAAACTATGTTGGTAGTGATGCTTTAGCAATGATTAAGTACACTAACAACTTCTTAGAAATCAACGATGGTGAGTTTGTTATCGTAAAAAAAGATAGCGTAACTATCGAAGATAAAGAAGGTAATGTTGTAGAGCGTGAAAATTTCTCAACTAACTTAAATGCTGGAGAAATCGATAAAGGTATCCACGAGCATTACATGATTAAAGAAATTCATGAACAAGTAGGAGCTATGCGTAACATCATCTCTCACTACTTCGATGGACATGATGTTAATATTGATAGCGAAATTATCAACAACGTAAAAGATGCTGATAGATTATACATCATCGGATGTGGTACAAGTTACAACGCTGGTCTAGTAGGAAGAAACTACTTCGAAAAATGGGCTGGTATTCCTACAGAAGTACACTTAGCATCAGAATTTGCTTACAATGTACCATTATTATCTAAAAAACCGATGTTCATCTTCCTTTCTCAATCAGGAGAAACAGCTGACCTTCGTGCAGTACTTACAAAATTACGTAGTGTAAATGCAGATTACAAATTCTTAGTACTTACTAACGTTGATGCTTCAACTCTATCTCGTGAATGTGATTATACATTATTACTTCATGCAGGTGTTGAAATTGCAGTTGCATCTACTAAAGCATATACTGCTCAAATCGCAACACTAAGCATACTTGCTTACGAGGTAGCTAAACAACTTTCTAAACAACCTAAATTTGATATCGAGCAAGAATTATCAGTAATTACTTCTGCAATCGAATCAATCTTAGATGATACAAAAACTATCAAAGACTTAGCTAAAAACTTATTTACAGAGCGCAACGCATTCTATATCGGGCGTGGAATCGACTACTATAGTGCATGTGAAGCAGCTTTAAAACTTAAAGAAGTTTCTTACATCCAAACAGAAGGATTTGCCGGAGGAGAATTAAAACACGGTACAATCGCCCTTATCGAAGAAAGAACACCTGTAGTAGCTCTTATCACAAGCGCTAAACTAGACTTAAATACACGTAGTAACGTAAGTGAAGTAGCTAGCCGTGGTGCTAATACTCTAATCATTACATTAGAAAAACTAGCTCGTAAAGGTGACTATGCAATCCCTAACGTAAACGAAGATCTTGCTCCAATCGCAAGTATCGTAGTTACTCAATTATTCGCATACTACGCAGCTTACACTAAAGGACTAGATGTGGATAAACCACGTAACTTAGCTAAATCAGTAACAGTAGAATAATAATTAAAATATTATAATTGATGGGAGTAGCTCTATTAAACAGAGTTACTTCCATCAATTTTTTAAAAAGTTAAGCCTTTTCTCTTTACAACCTAGAGACTTCAGTTTATAATAAACGTATAAATAATAAATTTAATTATCTTCGGGGCAGGGTGAAATTCCCGACCGGCGGTCAAAGTCCGCGAGCGAAAGCTGATTTGGTGAAATTCCAAAACCGACAGTACAGTCTGGATGATAGAAGATATAGAATAAATAAACTTACACATGCAGTACATTACGTATGTATATTTGCTGTACTTCATTGTGTAACGCTTATTTTTCATACCTTTCAGTCCCGCTTTAAAATTTTTAAAGTGGTGTTTTTTATATCTAACGTAGATTTAGAATTCACCTTTTTAAGAATAGTATTGCGGCTATTTTATTGCCTATGAAGATAGGAAAGAGGTTTTAAATGTATAAAAAAAATGTTCACTCACTTGTTTTGAGTGGTATGCTTGCAGTTATTGCTCTACTTCTATCTTTTTTTAGTTTTGCTGTGCCATTCTTGCCACCATTTCTAAAATTTGATTTTACGTTCATTCCGCTATTCATGACGTTGTTATTATTAGGATATAAAGATGCACTTTTAGTGTCATTCTTAAAAAACTTCCTACACTTCGCTTTATTATCACATGAACCAATCGGATCAATCGCTAATATCGTAGTAGAATTCACTTTTATCAGTATCATCATTCTTTTCTATAAAAAAGGTACTGCTAAGACTATTATTGGTGGAATCTTAGGAACACTAGCAATAACAGTATTTATGTCACTACTTAACTACTTCGTATTACTTCCAGCATATGGATATATTATGAATCTAGCTGACATCGTGACTAACGTAAAAACAATCGTAACGGCTGGTATTATACCATTCAACCTACTTAAAGGTGCTTTAGTAACATTCTTATTCTTCGTTACTAAGAGTATTTACAAATCAATACCAACTAGTATTCGTAGCCGTTTTGCATAATAATATTAGATACTAATTAATTTAACCATGAAAAATCCTCCATTACATCACCTTACTGTAACGGAGGATTCCTTTTTTATAAATTTCCTAGGAAATATTTAACATAATTATTCAAGAAAATACAGGTTAATGAATCAGAAAATTTTAAAAAATCATTTTCTCCCCCTCTTGATCGCTATTTATTCAATAATTCATCCAGTTTTTCTGAGTGCGATACTTCTTCTACATTTGTATCTTTTTCATTAATAACTGTATCGATATTTAACTTCTCGTCATTATTCACTATTAGACGTGCATAAATTTTCTCTCCGACATTTCTAATACTCTCATAATCAATCTTATAATCTTTAATTTTCGCTTTTGCTGTGAATGCAAGTTTATCTTTTTCTAAAATTATTTTTTCGTAAAAACCACGTGCATCAGCAGTTTTCACGACTCTAACAATCTCTTTATATTTAGGATTATTTTTCATATAAATAACGCCACCAATCGCCGCAATAAAAGTTATCGCTCCGAATATTTTCTTTTTCATTTAACTCTTCCTCCTTTTTCTTCAACCAATTGGAGATTCTTAAACTCCCTTATTAGTAAACTTTTTAGTTAACTTTTATATTATAACTTTTTAGCTATTTTTTCAATAGTTTTTTTCAATTCTAGTTTAATATTATAGTAATATCATATTTTTGACACAGTTATAATAAAATAAAACATCGATTTAAACCTTAATTTATAGGGAATGTATTCGTAATCTGCAATATTTTTCTGTAATAGAATAATTACTAGTGTGTTTTAGTACAAAAAGTGTTATAATATAGTTGACTACATTATTTTGAGAGGTTATAAAATGAGTAAAGCTATTTTAGTAATGACATATGGAACACCTGAAGAATATACATTCGAAGGTATAGCAAAATTTTTCACAAATATCAGAAGAGGAGTGCGTCCTAATGACGAAGAGATCAATCTACTTTTAAAAAATTATCTTCGCATTGATGGCTCTCCCCTTCAAGAGATAACACTTAAAGAAGTTGAACTTTTAAGGGAATCTGTAAAAGATGAATATAAAGTATACTTTGCCAATAAATTTTCTTCACCTTATATCCCTGATATAATTTCAAAAATGGAAGATGATGGTATAGAAGAATGTATTTGTTTAATTCTTGAACCACATTATTCATTCTATTCTATTATGGGTTACGAAAGATTTATTAAGAGTAATAAAATTAAATTCAATATAATAAAATCTTGGTACAAAGAAGAGAAGTTAATTGAATTCTGGGCAGATGAAATTAAAAAAATTATTACTGAAGAAATAAAAGAAGACAGCTACAAAGTAGTTTTCTCTGCGCACAGCGTACCTGAAATAGCACTAAAATATAATGATCCATACGTAAATCAAATCTTTGATATGACAAAACTTATAGCCGATAAAATAGGTCTTGAAAAAGAAAACTATACGAATACTTGGCAAAGTGAAAGTGATATTGGGATGCCATGGATTAAGCCTGATGTTCTTGAGTACTTAAGAGGGCAAGAAGAACATCCTAAGCATTATATATTTGTTCCACTTAGCTTTATAAGCGAGCATATCGAAGTTCTTTTCGATAACGATGTCGAATGTCGAGAACTTTGTGAGGAGTTTGGAGTAGCTTATCATAGACCACCTATGCCGAACTACGATTCTCGTTTAATCGATGCTCTTGTGTCAACGATTGAAGCTAACAAAAACAATCCATTTATTTCGCATAATCCAGAGAAAACAACATTTAATGAAATGGATAAACCAAAAGGAGAAATGCCAGACTTCGTTAAAGCAATGTTAGCTAATAAAAAAGATGGTGAAAAGCCTGAAATGCCGGACTTCGTTAAAGCAATGTTAGCTAATAAAAAAGATGGTGAAAAGCCTGAAATGCCGGACTTCGTTAAGAAAATGTTAGCTAATAAAAAGGATGACGAAAAGTTAGAAATGCCAGATTTTGTTAAAAAGATGCTAGCTAATAAAGAAAATGAAAAAAATACTAAAACATCTAATTCTATTACAAAATCATTAGCTAATAAAAAAGATAAAGTTGTTTTAAAAATACTCAAATCAATCTTAACTATCCTTAATAAAAAATAAATATCAATAAGCAACAGACTCTAATGAATAATGCATTAGAGTCTTATTTTTTACATAAAAAATATAAAAAATTACTTTGATATTTAACTGAGATTTTAATTAATAAACTTATTAATTTTTTATTAAAAATTATATAATATATCATATAATTTTTAGTTTACATATTAAAATCAACGTTAATCAACATTATTATAATTTTTAAGGTTAATAAATTTTATTATATATTTTGTTTATATATGTGATTTTTTATGTTATAATAAAAGTGAAAGTTAAAGGAGGGCTGACTTTATGAAAAAAAATAAAATTACACTAGCTTTATCTAGCATATTACTTTCAGTTTCCTTAGTAGGTTGTAGTAACGGAGACGGACTTAATCGTTCTGCAAAAGACGGAAAAGAAAATGAAGTAGAAAAGGCAGCTATAAAACTAGTTAAAGCAACAAAAACAGGGGATTACAATCTAATCAGCGCAGATGAATTGAAAAAATCTATAGATAATAAAGAGGATATGATTCTAGTTGATACAATTCCTGCGGATCGATTTGAAAAAACAAAAATCAAAGGTGCTGTTAACGCTGGTCTTCCAAAAGAAATGAAGGATTTAAAACCAGAAGAAAAAGAAGCATTTTTAAAAACTCTAGGGGATAACAAAGATAAAAAAATCGTTATATACTGTGGTTTTGTAGCTTGTGAAAGAAGCCATGTTGGAGCAGTCTTAGCAAAAGAAGCTGGCTATAAAAATGTCTATAGATTTCCGGGCGGAATTGCCGCATGGTTAGATGCAGGAAATAGCATCGATAAATAACATTAAAAACTTTGCACTCGTGGATAATTATGAGGATTTACCGCGCACTTGCAATATAATTTAACATTTGTAGGTAATTATGAGGATTTACCGTACGAATACCTTAATTAGATAAATTTTTAGAAAAGTTATTTTGTAAGAGAACTTCTTCTAGTTCTGCAAACATGATCAAACATTCCTGATTTTTATCCAAATAACAATTTCGCCCAAAATAAAGAGGCAGCTAAACATAGCGGCCTCTTTATTTTTTTCTTCCAAATTTGAATATATCTTTCTTAAATAATGGCACATTATCAAAGTACTCACCTTTATATAGCGGATGACACTTTAATAGCCTCTTAATAGTTAAATATGTACCTAAGAAAAAACCAAATCTCTTATAACTTTCCAGAGCATAGCTTGAACATGTAGGAGAAAATCTACACGTCGGTCTTGTATAACGCGATATATATTTTCTATACAAGTTTATTAAAAATATGCATAATCTTGCCATAGATTCTACTCCTTTCGCTCTTTATTTTATCAACTAATGAAATTTATTTCAATTTTTTAAATCAAAAAATATACCTACTATATATGATATCGATTATCATTTATATTTCTTTCCATTAGGAAACATTGCTAAATCAACATTCTTTTTAGAGAATAATTCTCAATAACTTTTATAAGCTTATTAACTTTACATAAGAAATTCATGGTGCTATAATTTAAGCATAAATTCAAAAATAAAGGAGAGACATTAATATGACACGTACAACAGAATTAAACAAACTTGTTGCAAATTTAACAGTATTATACACAAAATTACACAGCTTCCACTGGTATGTAAAAGGACGTAGCTTTTACACACTACACGAAGTATTTGAAAACTACTATAACTACACAACTGAATCTTTAGATGAGGTTGCTGAAAGATTATTAGCAATTGGAGGTCGTCCAGTTTCTACACTTAAAGGTGCTTTAGAAATCGCAACTATCAAAGAAGCAACTGAACAAGAAACAACTTCTGAAATGGTTGCAGCTATATTCCATGACTTCGAATTACTAATCAATGATTTAACTCACCTTATGGGTGTATCTGAAGACGAAGGAGATCAAGGTACTTCTGACTTAGCATTAGGATTAAAAACTCAATTAGAAAAAAATGTTTGGATGCTAAAAGCTTACTTAGCTGATTAATACAAAAAAACTATTCGTTGCACTTATCACAACGAATAGTTTTTCTTTATTTTTAAATACCTATCTATGAGCTATGCCCTTTTCTGTTCAGTACATTTAGATTTATTGCATCTACATAGTAGTTGCTAATTTGGCCATCTTTATCACTTATTTCTACATTCCAAGTTGGTATCAACACTTGATTTTCCGTTTGTGAAATATAGGTATAATATCCTAAAGTAGTGCGAACACGACAGTTTTTAGGAATTAAGTCTTCGTGATACAGTCTATTTATCGCTTGATTAGATGGTACTAACGTTTCATTTTTATCTTTTCTTATATTTGAAACACTCGTCTGAGTAAAGTTCTTGATATCTCCATTACTCTCAACACTAAAGACTATTCTCGCATTTTTATTCGAAAACACCCTAAAACTATCTATTTGTTGTTCAAAAATAACTTCATTTTTTGATGAATTATAACTAGAAAAAATATAATTTGCACTAAGCTTCATCTTTTCTAGCAAGAATGATTCTAATTCTGCTCTATAGCTACCTTTATTTACATTTGTAATAGCATTTTCAGAACTGACTTTTAACATAGATGTTTTATCTACATTTTCAACTTCGTACTTTAGACCATTCTCTTCTTTTCGAACTTCTTTCAAATCTGAGATTGTCACATTCACATAACCAAGATTATCACGTTTTGTGGCGTTATCCTCTACTGTTATATTGTCATTTTTCATAGCACGCTCGATTATTTCTTTTTCTTGAACTATTTCTGTTTTGTTTTTCTGAACAGTGTATACATAAAATGTTAACAAGACAGCATTAAGCGCAACGAATAGGTAAATAAATAATGTCTTCATCTTACCCCAGTTCATAGTCTCTCTCCCCTGTCTATCATTTCTTTTAATTTTTTAAAGCTCATATATCTATCATTATATTTTACATACCACGCTGGTACATAACTAAAACTGTTTCTATCTTTATTATAAACTTTATCATATCCTAAAACTATATCACTTATCTCTTTAAGGTTGACTCTTTCATAAAGATAATTAATCACATATTCAGTCTTTTCAACAGAATACAGTTCCGCTTCTTTTGATGAAAGATACGTTTTTGTAAGTTTTTTCGGTGATGTTAGCTTATATATCCCACTACTATTGTCCTCAGAAATAATATCAGCAAAACCATCTTTACTAAAGGCTATAGACTCCTTATGAGCTTCTTGGAAAATAGTAATCCCATCTAAAGCAGTAGTAAGTTGATAATTCGTATCCCCTACATAACCTAACTCTAAAAAACTCATAGTATTATTTATAGCTACAGTAGCTCCAACTTCTTTTCCACCTTCATTGGATGGATTTGTATATAATAATCTATTATTTATAGATCTTAAAATTCCATAACCATCGGTCACTTCATCTTCATTACTTATTCTAAGATTATCTTTTTTCTCAAATATATCCTTAGCCAGTTTGTTTAAGTTAACATCTTCAGCACTATATTCATCTATAACATTATCTTCATCAGATTCTTTTAAATAGATAAACCTATTATTCAAACTATATTTAGCATAACTCTGTTTCTTCTCGTTAAACATAGTGTTTACTTTACCATAGATTTCTTCTTTTAAAGTAATCTGTAGATAGTTTTTATCATCTTTTTTATACAGATAAATCATATTTGGTCTATCTTTTAGTAAAACTATCGTATCAAATTCTAAACTTATATTAGAATTTTCTTCAGAGAAGAACAACGGTTTTACTAAAGCAGAATCCAGGGTCACCTGATAATTTATCAGTATTTTTTCAACATTATTCGATGTAATGTCCTCGATATTTCTATTCCTAACTCTAGATTCTGTACTTTCACTATCTGAGATTACCAATAGCAAGTCTTTCAACACTTTTTTGTCTTTAATAGCATCGACACTAGCTACCTTTGTTATAGAGTTCTGAACTATCGCTTCTTCTCTTGATCCTTCATAGTTTTTCACGACACTATCTGGAATCAAGAAATTCAAAAGACTATTTTTATTTGACTCTACTGATTTTTGAGTAGTTCTCTTAGTGAAAATCTCATAATCTGGTTGATAAGTAATAATAAGATAAGATAGTGTTAAACTCATTAGAACAAGTATTCCTAATACGACTGACTTAACAGTTTCTTTCCTTTTACTTCTCATATTATTTACCTCTATAACCATTCATCATCAATCTGTTCACAAGGTAGTGTTACAAATATTATACTTCCGTATCCTTCTCTACTTTGCGCCCAAATACGACCTTTATGGGCCTCTACAATAGTCTTAGCTAACGCTAATCCTAAACCTGTTCCTCCCATACTTCTCTGCCTACTCTTATCAACCCTATAGAACCTATTAAAGATCTTATCAATGTGCACTAATGGAATTCCTACACCTTCATCTTTAATAGAAATACTCACCCTATTATGGTGATAA
Source organism: Gemella sp. 20925_1_85 (assembly GCF_041433735.1). Lineage (NCBI taxonomy): Bacteria > Bacillati > Bacillota > Bacilli > Caryophanales > Gemellaceae > Gemella > Gemella sp. 20925_1_85. Next base: position 52,208 of record NZ_JAPWCC010000009.1, read on the forward strand.
TTTTGTCTAACCCTTACTGTGATATTCTTACCATTTGGAGAATATTTTATCGCATTATTAACAATATTATCAAACACCTGTGTAAGTTTATCCTGATCACCTTCTACGAATATCGGGCTCTTAGGAATATGTTTTATAAAGTTTTTCTCAGGATGTGTTAGAGCAAATCTATCGGTAATCTGCTCAAGCATTTTATTTATATCAATAAACTCTTTTTCATAATGTTCTTCTTTGATATCCATCTTACCGAGTTGCATCAACTCATTTACCATTCTTATCATACGAGTAGTCTCTTTATGAATAGTATCGATAAACTGCGGAGCAAGTTCCTTATCTTCAAGCACACCCTCTTCTAGCGCTTCAATATAACTGTTCATCGTCGTTAGAGGTGTACGAAGTTCATGAGATACAGTCGATACGAATTCTCGACGTTCTTTTTCTTGACGTTCTTGATCTGTTACGTCATAAAGAACGATAATATATCCCTCTAGCTCCGTTGACATCTGAGTTAAATCTTCTTTATCTTCTTTTTCTATCTTAGAAATTTCCGCACGTAAAAGCAATTCTTCATCACTTCTTGAAGCATTTACCAGAAGACTATCTTCCGCTTCTAATATTTCCTCTATACTCTCATACTCAGTAATATTAAGAATTTTCAGCACATCTTTTCCGATGAAAATTTCATCATTACGTCCACCTAGCATATCCTCAGCACTTGTATTTATAAGGATTATTCTACCGTTATTATCCGTTGTAATAATCCCATCCATCATACTTTCGATAATCGTCGCAAGTTTCCTACGTTCAGTCTCAGTTACAGCTTGTTCTTCTTCTATCCTCTTAGAAATTTGGTTAAACACTTTTGCTAAATCTCCGATTTCGTCATCTGTATCTATACCAACTACTGTACCGTAGTTTCCTAAAGCCATCTTCTTAACTTGAGAACTCATCTTCTCTATAGAACTCGTCACCGTTTTTGATGCCACGAATCCTATAACTGTAGTGATTAATATCGATAGGATAGTTCCCACTATGAAGATTTTAGAAATACTATTTACCTCTTGATAAACACTTTCTATATCAGCCATAAGCGAGATTACACCAACAACTTCATTATCCTTTTTAACAGGACTCACATAGATCCATACACGCTTATTACTATCAGCATTATTTTGAATCTGTTTAGTACTCTCACCAGTCTTAATAACCTGACTTACAAGTGGATCAAACGACCTTTTCGCAAGATATTCATCATTTCCATTTTTTGAAGAAGTCGCTATGATTTTCGAATCTTTATCTATGACATTTACTAATAATAACTTTTGAATATTAAACTCACTAACAAGTTTAGCTATCCCACTTTTCGAATCTTTATTATTCTTTGTAGACTCCTCTTGAGTACCAGTATCATCAAGAGCTTTCGAAGTATCTTCTCCGCTACCACTAGCTTTTTCTAATTCCTCACGAACATGGTAGTTTAAGATTTTTTCTTGTTCAATAATATTTTGTTCAAATGTATTTATATTACTGTTTCTTAATTGCGTTGTAAAGAACAATCCAATAAGTTGCAATGATATTATGTTAACTAAAACATAAACTATTACGAACTTAGTTCGAATTGATGAAAAGAATCTTTTCTTAAATCTCTTCTCGAAAAAACTCATTACTCTTCACCTATAAAGTAACCAACACCACGACGTGTCATTATATATTCAGGTTGTGATGAATCATCTTCTACTTTTTCACGTAATCTTCTTACAGTCACGTCCACAGTCCTTACATCTCCAAAGTAGTCATAACCCCACACTGTTTGCAGTAAGTTTTCACGTGTTAAAACTTGTCCACGGTGTTGTGCAAGGTAATAGAAAAGATCAAATTCTCTACGTGTTAAGTCGATTTCTTCACCATTTTTCTTAATAACATAAGCTTCTGGATAAATAACGATATCCTTAATTACAAGATCTCCACCATTTTTCTCTTCAACTACTTCCTCTTGTTGCTTAGTAACACGACGTAAGTTTACCTTGACCCTTGCCATAAGTTCACGCGTTGAGAAAGGTTTAGTTACATAGTCATCCGCCCCAAACTCAAGTCCAAGAACTTTATCAATCTCACTATTTTTCGCTGTTAACATAATAATTGGAATATTTTTTTTAGCACGTACTTCTCTACACACTTCCATCCCATCTTTTTTAGGTAACATTAAATCTAATAAGATTAAATCCGGATTATCATTAAAAGCAAGTTCTACCGCTTTTTCTCCATCATTAGCGACAATTACATCGTAACCTTCTTTTTTTAAATTAAACTCTAGTATATTAGCAATCGGTTCTTCATCATCGACTACTAGTATTTTATATTCTGCCATTTTCTTCCTCCTTAGATTTATACTAAGTATTAACTAATATATTCCTAATTATATTTTTTATAAAACATTCTTTGGAGTATACTTTTTATTTTTTAACCTGTATCTTCTCATCACCGTGAGTATATACATAGTTATCAATATTATATCATTTTTTTCTATGAAGTTACAACTTTAAGCAAACGATTAACACTCTATCAGTTATGCGATAAAATACAAAATTTTATAACAAGTTATAATCCATATGAAACTATTACAATAAAAAACTCCTCGCCTGACAAAAACGTCAGACAAGGAATCTATTATAGTTCTTCTTTTTTCTTCGCAATATTATCTAATATAGCCTTGATAAAAAACTCAAAATTAACATTATAAGGATTTTTATTCAAGTTATCTATCACAGTACGACTCACTAAAAGTGCATTCAGTTGATTCTCTAATTCTTCTATGTGCTCTTCTGAAAAATTGCTTAGAATGCCTACTTCAGCTAAACTAAAATCTTTATATTCTAACGATAAAAGATCATCATCATTTTCTTTCTTCTCAAAAGAACTACCAAAAGATTTTTGGTATATGTCTAAGAAACTCTTTATACCGTGTATTCCAGCTTTTTTTACAATAATTTCATCACCCACATAGTAACCAATTGACAACAGCTCAGAAATTCTCGTAAATATATCATATTCAGAAACAACCCTCTTCACATCCCCTGTAAAGATTGCTTTTTTAATAGCCGTTTTCTTTACATTTCTAAGATATTTCTTCATACGCGTAGCGTACAATTCACCGTCTTTTTCCTTATCCATAAAAATATCTATACCTCCGATTAAATATATCGGAGCTGCATTAAAGACAATACTTTGCTGTACATCATACTCAATCGCAACACGTTGCGCGATACTTCCTCCTAGCGAATGACCTGTTAAAATAATATCATTACCATATTTTTTCTTCATGCGTGTATAAAATCTATAACACGGTGTCATATGCTCCGCTTGCCCCAAACAAATACCTACTACATCTGCATACATATCCTTCTGCCTATCAAAATAAAAATTCGTTCCCGTATAAGATAAAATATAATTCTCTTCAGCCATATTTTCAAACAATGTCCCGCTACTTCCAGTTTTCACATCATAAAAACTACTCACATAATTCAGCTCTTCTGGGAAACTCCCTACCGTTTTTTGAAGGTTGATATATTCTCTTATCATGGTTTTTGGAATCTTTATCTTATCCATCGCTTCTACATGATATACTATGAACGATGCATAACTTGCTATTTCATATAATTTTTCCATTCGCACTTCCTATCCTCATACAATATTTATTCCTCTATATTACCAATTAGTATTTTATCATAAACCATGAATTTTTTCCTATTTTTTAGTTGAGACTATACTTATAATTGGTTATTTTTTCAATTTTTTTAATTTTTATCTCTCTCGAACTTTATAATTGATTATTATTTTCAGTTATTAGTTTAAAATAGAATATTTTTTTGTTATAATAATTATATGAATTTAATTAATACGGGATTAATTTTTTAAAATATTATTCCAACATCCTAAGTAGGAGGCTTATTATGAAAATTTTACTTGCTTACTCTAGCAAAACAAAAAACACTAAAAAAGTAGCCGAAGCAATCTACGAACAGATAAAAACTTTAGGGGAAGTAGATTTACTCGACATAAAAAAACAACGAAAAAAACTAGAAAAACAATATGATTTCTATATTCTAGGTGCTTGGACAGATAAAACTAACGCCAACAAAAATATGCAACGTTTTATCGATCAACAAGAAATACATGGTAAAGATGTTGCCCTATTTCTAACTTGTGGTGTTCCTCGTGAACATTATCACGCAGATGATTCTATTAATAATTACATTGCATTTATGGAAGAGCGTAACAATAGAATTCATGAAACTTTCGTCTGTCAAGGTAAGGTTGATCCAAAGGTTATGATAGTTTTCAAAATCCTAACTTGGCGCGATCCTAACTTTATTCACAAAGTTACGCCAGATCTTGCCGATATGGTTAAAGAATCGAAAAAACACCCAGATCCGAAAGATTTAAAAGACGCTCAAAATTGTTTTAGCAATCTACTAGAACATAAAATATCACACGCATTAGCATAACTTAACACTAAAACAAAGGTAGTTATCCATTTTTAAGGATTTCTACCTTTTTTTACACAATAAATATAATATACTATTTTTAAAATTCTATTTTAAGAATTTTTTCTAAAAAACAAATTAATAGTGAACTATTTTTTTCGTTAATTAGGATAATTTATACAAATACTTAATGAAATTATTTTAAGTAATATATATCTTTTTATAAGTTTAAAGAATAATTCCCTTTTTATCAGAACACCATTATTATCATAGATTATTCGCTAATTATAAATTTTAAAAGTTATAGTTTTTATCCCTATTATATATAATATACTTTAATATTAAATATTAATAATTCACTATTACTTAAAAATATTTTGACTTTTAGTATATAAAGTTGTAGAATATCTTAAGTGATATATTATTATATCATCTAAATTAACATAATGGAATTTCGCCGACGAAATTTCTTTGGAGGAATTATGATAAAAAAAGAATTTAGTAGCCTTTTAAAGAGCAAAGGGTTAAAAGCTACCATGGCTACCGTTCTTCTAGTTCCTGTCCTATATTCAGGAACTTTCCTAAAATCCGTTTGGAATCCATATGACAACACTGGAAACATGAAAGTCGGAGTTGTTAATCTAGACCAAAAAGTAGATTTTAATGGAAAAACTCTAGAAGTCGGGAATTCGATGGTCGAAAAACTAAAAGATAACAAAAAAGTAAATTGGCAATTCGTCGATAAAGATACAGCCGATAAAGAATTACGAGAAGGAGACTACTACATGGTAGTTACAATACCACAAAACTTCTCCAAAAATGCTACATCATTATCAAACGATAACCCAGAAAAAATGAACATCGACTTTACTACTAACTTTACTAAGAGTAAAAACGGTGAAAAAATCATGGAAACTGTAGCGAGTAACTTAACGAATACCGTTAAAGATCAAGTTGTAAAAACTTATACAGCTACTCTATACAGTAAGTTTTCTGAGATTGGTTCTTCACTTCAAAAAGCAGCCGATGCTTCAAACCAACTGAACAATGGACTTGGTCGTCTTAGCGAAGGTGGCCAAAAACTTGGAAGTGGTATTAATCAACTTGCCGACGGTTCTGGTCGCCTTGCTTCTGGACTTGGTCGCCTTAGCGAAGGTGGTGCGAAACTGAGCGGTGGTATCGATCAACTTACCGATGGTTCTGGTCGTCTTTCTGCCGGACTTGGTCGTCTTAGCGAAGGTGGCGCGAAACTAAGCGGTGGTATCGATCAACTTACCGATGGTTCTGGTCGTCTTTCTGCCGGACTTGGTCGTCTTAGCGAAGGTGGCGCGAAACTAAGTGGTGGTATCGATCAACTTACTGACGGTTCTGGTCGTCTTGTCTCTGGACTAAATCGTCTTAGCGAAGGTGGCGCGAAACTTGGTAATGGTATCAATGAACTTTCTGACGGTTCTAATCGCCTAACAGCTGGACTAAATCGTCTTAGCGAAGGTGGTGCGAAACTGAGCGGAGGTATCAACCAACTTACCGATGGTTCTGGTCGTCTTTCTGCTGGACTAAATCGTCTTAGCGAAGGTGGCGCAAAACTTGGTAACGGAGTTTCTCAACTTCAAGAAGGAGCTGAAAAACTATCAAGTGGCCTAAGCACATTAAATGATAAAAAAGCTGCACTAGTTTCTGGTGTAAATGAGCTTACTGCAGGTTCTAATCAGCTTACTATCGGTTTTGACACATTCAAAACTAAGAGTGTTATGCTAACAGATGGAATAGATAAACTACACAAAGGAAGCGAAGCATTTAAAGAAGGTCTTTTAAAATATACGAACGGAGTACTTACTCTTAACGAAAAACTACTAGCTAAAAAAGGTGATTTAGAAAAACTTAGCGCCGGAAGTGCTACACTTAACAACGGCATCGACAGATTATCAGATGGAATTTCTCAAATCAACTCTAAGCTAGCATCTAAAAAAGATGACTTAAATAGATTAGCCGCAGGTGGTACTGAACTAGAAAATGGTGTTGCTAAACTTTCTGAAAGCACACCGAAATTAGTAGATGGCGCAGATAAAATCAACACTGGATTAAATGCACTAAATTCTAACTTACCTAGTGACAGCGACTTAGCCGCTAAAAAATCTAACCTAACGTCTACATTAGACAAACTAAAAGGATTAAAAATCACATATAGAACTAACTTTAATCCATTATCTAGTGCTTTCACAGATTTAGGTGCTCAAATAGAAAGTCTTAAAGAAATTGTAAGTCGTATAGATACACAATCTACAACTACAACAACTACGACTACTACACCAGCTGCACCTACACCTGCTCCTACTACTAATTTCTCAGGGTTGGAGCAAACATTAGCATCAATGGACTTAAAACCAGAGCAAAAAGCTCAAATTCTTGCTGCAGCTAAAAGTGACGCAGCTGCTACACCTGCTGCACCAGCACCACAACCAACTACTACTGTTCAAAATAGCAGTAACAATAATAATAACCAAATAAAAGCTGAACTTACTTCTGCAATTAACAGTGCTTCATCAAAATACTCAAGCATGAAATACCGTGTAGGAAAATTAAACTACATTCAAACTCAACTTGATAAATTCGATGTAAACTCTCTTGCAGCTGACCTTGAAGGTTCAATTAACGGACTTTCTAGCATTAAATCAGCCGTTGGGCAACTTGCTGCTGGAAGTGGTCAATTAAAAGCTGGATTAACAGTAATGAACGAAAAAACTCCTACTCTTATCGCAGGATTCAATCAATATAAAGGTGGAGTTGATGCAACTGTATCATCTCTAACTTCAGGTGAGTTAGTAAATGGACTTAACCAACTAGCAAGTGCCACTCCAAAACTAAAAGAAGGTGTTTCTTCTTACACTAACGGAGTTAACTCACTAACTACATCAATGACAACTGGAGAACTAGCACAAGGTGTTGGCACTCTAGCAAGCAAAGGAACTGAATTACAAGCAGGATTCAATCAACTTTCAGGTGGTATCCAATTAATCCATGAAAAACTTCCTGAGTTAGCTGGTGGAATCGACGCTCTAGTCGACGGAAATGCAAGAATCAATGCAGGACTGAACAAACTTCAGGCTAAACTTCCTGAACTAAGCATCGGTATCCAAGAACTTGATAATGGCGGTAAGAAACTTTACCAAGGATTAACTGATATGAAAGCTAAAGCTCCTGAGTTATTAAGCGGACTTAACAGCGCTAAAGAGGGTGCTGATAAACTTCACAACGGACTTTCTGCTATCCAAGCTAAAGCTCCTGAATTATTAAGTGGACTTAACAGCGCTAAAGATGGCTCTGAAAAACTTTCTAACGGATTATCAGCCATGAAAGCTAAAGCTCCTGAACTTATCAACGGGGTTAATAGTGCTAAAGAAGGTGCTGATAAACTTCACAATGGACTTTCTTCTATGCAGGCTAAAGCTCCTGAACTTATCAACGGGGTTAATAGTGCTAAAGAAGGTGCTGATAAACTTCACAATGGACTTTCTTCTATGCAGGCTAAAGCTCCTGAACTTATCAACGGAGTTAACAGTGCTAAAGAGGGTGCTGATAAACTTCACAATGGACTTTCTTCTATGCAGGCTAAAGCTCCTGAACTTATCAACGGAGTTAACAGCGCTAAAGAGGGTGCTGATAAACTCCACAACGGACTTTCTTCTATGCAAGCCAAAGCTCCTGAACTTATCAACGGAGTTAACAGCGCTAGAGATGGTGCTATAAAACTATCTGGTGCACTAACTATTATGCAAGCTAAAGCTCCTGAATTACTTTCTGGACTAGAAAAAGCTAAAGATGGTTCTGGATTATTAGCTGATAAACTTTCTAGTGGAGCTGATAAACTATCAGCAGCTAAAACCGGAGATAAAAATGTAGACATGATGTCTAATCCAATCAAAACTAATATCAGCGACATCTCAGAAGAAACTAGCTACGGTAATGCAATGGCACCATTCTTCTTAGTATTCGGGCTACTAATCGCGGCTGCGGCATTCAACATTCTTTTCCCAGCTCGTAAAGCAGAATACGGAGAATCAACAAACAGCTTATTCGGTACAAGACTAGTGTCAATGACAACATTCGCTATCTTAGCAACAATCATAGAAGTAGTAGCAATGAGTTTATTCTTTGACTTTAAAGTTCAAAACTTCGGAATGTACTTCTTCGGATTAATACTTTCAGGTATCGTGTTTATGCTAATAACACACTTCCTATCGTACACATTCGGAAAAGTTGGTAATGCAATTAGCATCGGATTCGTAGCTTTACAATTCGTTCTAACTACACCACTATTCCCTAAAGAAATGCTACCATCTCTATACAGTGGTTTAATTCCTTTCACACCTGTATTCTACGGTGATACCGCTGTTAGACAAGCAGTTCTAGGTGGACTAACAAATGAAATTTACAACAGTGCAATATTAATCTTAGTTGTTTTAGGAATAATATTCTTAACTCTTACTTACATCTCTTACAACAAAAATAATAAAGCAGCTGTGAATTTAGCAAAATAATAAATAAAAAATTCTAAGTAACATCGACATTTGTTACTTAGAATTTTTTTATATTTATAGAATCCCTTTAATGGATAAGGGATGACTCGACAAAATCTTATTTCTTAAGAAATTGCGATTTTTGAGTCACTCCCATCCGAGATTAATTCTATTATTTATAGATTGATTCTCTAAAATCATCTGTAGTGCGTAGGTACGCATTATAGATTTTTTGTTTTAATAAGTGTACCCAACTTGATGATACATAACTTGTTGCACGATCAATGTTAGTAATATCTTTCGCTACTGCCGCATCAATTAATTGTTGTATTTGAGCCGCGCTTGTAATAGTTACTTCTTTCATACTCTTAGCATCACCTAGTTCATATTGAATAGTTATTGGTTTTAATCTATTTTGTTTAGCTATGCGCTCATTAAACATTGCTTTTTTGAAATCAGCCCACGATTTATATTGGTTGTTAAACACCTTGCTTAGTACTAAATCATCAGTTACTAAGCCAACATCTTTTCTTAACCAATCTGAGTAAGCCACACTACCTTTTTGTTTAGCTTCTTCTGCATATTTATCCGATACATATGGAAGGAATCCATTTTCGTAACCTTTTTCCGCTAGAAGTTCATAGGCAGTTTTTCTAAACATAATATCACCAGGAGCACCTTTTGAGTTACTTAGTCCTGCATAGATAGGAGAGAACATACTTATTAAATGATATCCATTTCTTACGTATTGGCTATTATCTCTATAGGCACGACGATTTATAATATCATTATCTATTAGTGATTCTAAAGAAGTTAATTTCGCTACTTCTTCATTTGTCAATGGACGAACAGAGTTTCCAGCATGAGTATCTTTCTTAAACTTACTATCTTTAACGTAGAAGTTCTCAATTTTTCTATACCATTTCTTCTTAACGTCATTTGATTTAGACAAGACAGCCTTAGCTTCCATCGCATCTAATGTGTATAGAACATCATACATTCCGTGAACATATTCTTGCAGATCTGCTGCTGATTGATATCTTTCTGTCGGATTATACGTGTGTAATCTTGTTAGAGAATCTTTATCCCCTTTGTATAGCGTGTTTAACACTATAGCATCCTTCTCTAAACTATCTGCAGATTGTAATAATCCTAACGCATATAATTCAGCTCCTAAACCTTCTCTACGACCATTTCCTTCGAAGTAGATATGTCCATCAGAGTTGTGAGTCATCTCGTGCGTATAAACGGAAGTTCCATATTTATCTAATAATCTATCTTCTACATAGTAAACCTCAGATCCTGTTGCATAAGCACCTGCTGGACTCTTACCATACCATTTTCCTGCTGGCCCAAAGAAATTATTAATAGAATCTATAGTCTTATCTGTTTCAGTTGCCCAATATCCATTTCCTGAAGTATCTTTTACCTTGAATCCATCAAATACAGGAACAGAACGGAATAATCTCTCCTTATATTCTTCTGGAAGTAATTTATACCAAATATCATAGTGATCGCGTTGCCATTTAGCAGCTTGATCAACTTTTTCATGAACATACTGACGTAATGCATCTCCAGAAAGCACAGTGCCATCTACAGTATCACGATAACGCTCATAACCACCGAACGCTAATGTAGACATATTAGAAATAGCATACACACTCTCTTCTGGCATAGTTAATAACGGTAATAACATTCCTTTATATCTCCATGAAGGTGAAGAAATTCTATCATATACACCTAATGAGTATTTACTATCCGGTGCCGCTTCTTCTTGTTTTTTACGAACTTCTGGAATATCTGATTTAGCCTCTACTATATAAACTTTAGTATTATTTTTAAACCACTCATTATTCGTTTTATTTGGTAAGAACAATTTACGATAAGTTTCTACAAAATCAAATACTGTATCCTCACCTTTTAATGGAGCAAGTAGACTACCATATAGTCCCATATTATTTCCACCACGTAAGTTTTCTAACTCACTATTACCAAGCGAGATAAGCGTATCTAATGTTGAAGCTGCATTATTACCATTGAAGTCAAATTTATACGTAGTTAAATCTTTCGTATTCATATCATCATAATTGATATTATACCAACGATTCATATAAGTAAGACCTAATAACAACGCTTCTTTATTGTTTTTAATCTTCTCACTTACATACTCAACTACACCGTTACCCATAGTATTTACAGATTTATCCATAGCAAGGATTTTTCTTAAGTGTTCAGCAATATTAGCTTTAACTTTTTCAAATTCTTTATCTAGATATAAATTATCTATCGCCGCATTATCTGTAACACCTAGAACTTTCTTCATAGATTCTGAATTGTAAGTCACACCTTGTAATGCAGGTAATACATTATTAATTATCTTCGTGTAATCAGAGACAAAGGCTTCTGGAGTAAAGATATACTCTTTTCCTGCAACATTATATTCTAACACTTGATTATTTTCGAAACTTCCTTTGAATGTAACATCTAAATAAGCAACAGTATTATCTTTATAGTGTAGCATCAATCTATTAATAGTATTTTTAGCTCCATTAATATCAGTCACTATATTATTACCATTCATAGGCACAACATCAAGTAATTCAGTAGTATATAGTTTATCTGATTTATCTACCTCATTACCATAGTTGACAACTAATTCTTTGTTATAAAATGGCATTAATTTTTCAATATTGTTATAAGCTACTTTTCTATCTGCTTGAGCTTTACTTAACTTCGTATAATCTACAGTTCGAACATTAGTTTTCAAGAATTCTCCTGTATCTTCAAGAGTCGTAGTTATTCCATAAGTAGCAATTTTCTTATCAGCTTGCTCTTTAGTTAACTTAGTCGCATACTTATCATCTTTTTTGTTATTAACTGAAGTTACGGCATTTACTATATCAGCTCCATCGTACTGATCTCCAGTAATAGCATAACCATACCCAACATTCATATTGCTGACTACATTGTTAATACGACCATCTTTCCAAGTAGAACCGACGATCCCTCCGATTCTTGAATAATTATGACCGTTTATTATCTTACCAGATGTAACAGAGTTATTTATTAAAGCTCCACCATCTACTTTTCCTGCAATACCACCTGCATTTTGGTTATTATTACGCGCTGCTGTAGAAATCTGAGCATCAACTTTTGCTCTATCAATTACAGATTCACTTCCTGAAATATTACCAATGATTCCACCTGCATAATTCGCAGCAGTATTAGCATGATTTGCCACAATAGTTCCTGTGAATGAGCTGTTTTCTATTACAGTATTAGATGCACTTACCACTAATCCAGCCACAGATTTTCTACCAGCAATCTTCCCTTCTACAGAAACATTACTAATAGTAGCTTTATTCGCAGTCTTCGCTAAAGCTGCAGCATTTTCTCTACTATCAACATCAACATTCTTAAGATCCAGATCACTTACCGTAGCACTATTTAACGTTTCAAATAAAGGTTTTTTAAGATCATAGATTGCATAAGACTTAGTTCCATCAGAACCAATTAACTTACCTGTGAATGTCCCTGATAAGTAACTTGTTTTATTATTAGGTAATCCTACTTCATCAGCTGTTATATCTGAACCAAGTTTGAAGACACCAGACATATTTCCTTGCATTGCAGCTACAAGATTTTTGAACGATGTATAAACTCCATCTTGCTCAGTTTTTGTTTTAGCTACATTGAATGAATAATTATCTTTATATCCTTCTAATCCTTCTTCAACTAATTGATCTACAGCCGCTGTTACTTTATAATTCTCATCTGCATTTTCTGTAATAGATTGAACAGGTAGGTACATTTCTTTAAATCTATCCGATTTAACTTTTGCGAAATAATTGGTTGTATCTTTTGGTACTTCACTTAAACTTAAATATCTACGGTAACGACCGTTCTCTTTACCGTATAATTCTACAGAATCGATATCCTTAATCTCTAGTTTTTTATAATCTAACTCAAAGTTTTTAGTTGAAGTTTCTGTACTGTATTCATCAAAATCACCTAAGTTATAAGTTAACTTAGTTTTTAACGTGTACGGAGTATAGTAATCTAACCCTTTAATCACTTGCTCCTTATCTGTATTTTCGATATCAACTTCTTTTACAAGTTTATCACCATCAAAAATTTGAGCTTTCGCAGAAACATAAGCCCAAGTAGGGTCTGTTAAGTTATAACTTACAGTTATCGACTTCTTACTTTCATCTTTTGTTAAATTAGCAATTTCTACTGTAGGTTTTCTCTTAACAAGTGTTCCCAATTTAACAATTTGTTTTACAGGGTCTACCTGTGTACGCGATAACTCTTTAGTCGCTTCAACTTTTCCATTTACTAGATAATCCTCATACTCAATTGTACGAAGTCCATCATGACCTTGTTGTTCGATTCTACGACGGTTTTTCAGTAACATTGGATCTAAGATTTCCTCTACTTCATAAGGAAGAGTTTCTTTTTCTGTACGATGCTTAGTTACAACATCTAGTGCCGGACGATCCTCAACAGCTGGTTCTAGTTTTGCACTACCTGTAAACTCCGGAAGAGTTGGTTGCACTAATGCTTCCCCCTCATGCCCTTCTTCTTGTGTTCCTTTTGTTGTTAACGCCTTTGTATATTCTGGAAGAGCTGGTTGTACTAACGCTTCCCCTTCACGTCCTTCTTCTTGCGTTCCTTTTGTCGCTACTGATCCACTATATTCTGAAAGAGCTGGTTGTACTAATGCTTCTCCTTCATGCCCTTCTTCTTGTGTCCCTTTCGCTTCTAATGGAAGAGTGTACTCTGGTACTTCATGTACTAAGTCTTTTACCTCTTCTCCTCCTGTTGTAGCTACCGGACCTGTATATTCTGGAAGTTCAGGTTGTACTAACGCTGCCCCTTCTTGTCCTTCCTCTTGCGTTCCTTTTGTTTCTAACGGAAGAGTATATTCTGGTACTTCATGCACCAAGTCTTTTACCTCTTCTCCTCCTGAAGTCGCTACTGGACCTGTATATTCTGGAAGTTCAGGTTGTACTAACGCTGCCCCTTCTTGTCCTTCCTCTTGCGTTCCTTTTGTTTCTAACGGAAGAGTATATTCTGGTACTTCGTTTACCAATGCTTTTACTTCATCTCCTCCTGTTGATACCACTGGTTTCTCTACTTGAGCAGGTTGTGTCGGTTGCACTGGAGTAGGTTTTACAGTTGGTTGAACAGGTTTAGTCTGAGGTTGTTCTACTTTGACAGGTTGTGTTTGTATTGGTTTCTCTGCTTTAGCTGGTTGTGTTGGCTGTACAGGCGTAGGTTTTACAGTTGGTTGTTCGACTTCCTTGATCGGTTGCGTATTTTCAATTTGTTTTTGCGGTTTTACTGTTTCTTTAGGTGCTTGACCTGTTTGAACTACCTGTTGTGTTGATTGAGCTTTTTCTTTTTTAAGCACAGGCTTTTGTTGTTGTGTTTGTTGTTTTGCACCTAGTGCTTGATTTTGATTATTCTCAACAGTATTCTTTTCTTGAACCTTATTTTCTATTCCTTTTTTCTCAGAAACTTCTAATTTTAGATCTTCACTTGTGAAATATCCCATGTATTTATAACCTGGAATATCAATAACTTGTTTTTCTAAATCTATATTACTAACTATATCTGCTTGTTTATTAAATTGTACTAAAGCTTTACTTTCTAAGGCAAATGTTTCATAAGGCATCACTACGCTTTGACCCATCGCACCTATTAAGACTACACTTAAAACTTTGTTTCTATGTTTTTTACTAATTAATAAAACTGCAAAAACTGCTGTACCTATTCCCAGTCCTGCGATTGGAAGATTACTACTACCCGTATTAGGAAGTACTTCAGTTTTAGCTGTATCCTTAACTATTTTTTCATATACTAGATAATAAGTATCCTCATTTTTGTATTCTTTAGGAATACTTTCTTTTATTAATTTTTTCTCATTTTCATTTAATTCATTTTTTTCTACATATTTAAAATTAACATCAGTGGCAAATACTTGTTGCATAGGAGCATAGCTTCCGAACATTAATGTTCCTACAACTATAGGCGCTACACCAAACGATAATTTTCTAATAGAATATTTTAGTATTTTATTATTTATATTAATATTTTTTCTCAATAAAATCATCCCCCATTTACTTTTTAAATAAAAATTTTTGGTTGTATACTTTACATATACTTACTATTGTACCAAAATAAATTGTTATATTCAAGACATCTGATATATATAAATAACCCTCCTTTCTTATAACAGATAAGTATTATTTATACGAATTTCATTTTAGATAATATATATAGAAATTTAAGATATTATGTAACACCGTATAACTAAATAAATATCAAATTCCTCGAATCACTCTTTCCATGTATTTTATCTAGAAATAACGACTTTAAAACATAAAAAAAATACCCCAAAGCTAGACTAGATAGTCTAACTTTAAGGCATTTCTTTTTATATATTTTTAAATATTAAGTTTTTCAACCTACTATTTTTCTTTACGTCTTCTTGCAGCCGCAGCTAATCCAAGAACAGCTAATCCTAATCCTGCTAATCCAGTATTAGTTTCTGTTGTACCTGTGTTTGCTAAACGTTTTGGTTGAGCTTTTGGTTCAACTTTTGCTACTGGTTTAGTTACTTTTCTGAAGATGTGACGTACATTTCCATCTTTATCAACTACAGTATTAACTAATTCATATCCTGGGATTGATCCTGGATCTTTAGTTCCGTTTTCCTGTGGTTTTAATGGATTTCCATTTTCATCTACCCATGTTGTAGATTTTTCTACTACTGGAGTTGTAACTTTTTCGTAGACATGCTCGATGTCTCCATTTGGAAGTTTCTTAGTCTCTACGAATCTGTATCCTGGAATGTCTTTCTTCGGTTGTTCCCCTTCTTCTGTTGGGTTTCCTGGAATTTCATTTCCTTCTTTATCTTTGTGACTTGTTTTAACTTTTTCGTATACGTGCTCGATGTCTCCGTTTGGAAGTTTCTTAGTCTCTACGAAGCGGTATCCTGGAATATCTTTCTTCGGTTGTTCTCCGTCTTCTGTTGGATAGTTTGGAATTTCATTTCCATCTTTATCTTTGTGACTTGT